>JACOVM010000065.1 GCA_016177345.1 Candidatus Woesearchaeota archaeon
CAAGCTGCTTTCCAAGCTCTTTTGACCTGCTTTCAATTTCCTTATACGGGTCTGTTCTTTCCTGAATTTCCCTGACGAGCTGGCTAATTTTTTCCTCAGCTTCCTTGATAAACCGCTTTTGAAGCTCGCTTTTGAGAAGGTGAAAATTGTTCAACTCATGCTCGAACTCTGTGCCGACAGCCTTAAAGTCTTGGCTCAGTGTTTTTATACTGCTTATTGCTTCGCTGAATTGCTTGACAAATTCTTCCTGGGTTTTTTGGAGCTTTTCTACTTGCCCTTCTGTTGCAGTAATCGCTTGTTGTAAGTCTTCAATGCCCTTTGCTGCTTGGTTCTGGTGCTCCATAACCTGGCAAAGGTCATCCTTCATTTTGCTAAGGTCTTTCAACTCTCGAAGTTTTTCAAACATAGAGCTAACCTCTCATAACCGCTATTTAAATATTGCTTGGCCTCATCCCCATTTCTTTTCCGCAAACTATTTAAATTCCCTTTATAAATATAGCAGAATACCTATAAAATACCCTAAATTAGTTCAAATCCAGCTAATTAGCCACAATCCAGCTGCCTAGCCGAGACCCCCTATGACGTATATCAAAAAAAATGTGAACATCCTGCTCTTATTCCTTATCGTCCTTATTGTAGGGTCGCTAGCAGGGCTTTCTTTATATTACCAGCAAACCTATCAAAACCTTTCTGATAATTACCAAGGTAAGCTTGATGATATTAATACACTCCTGAATGACCTTAACGCCCAGCGAAAGAAGCTGAACGAAACAACATATGAGCTTACGATTAAAGAGCAGCGCGAAGACAGCCTCGAAAACCAGTACCAAACATTAGATGACCAGAAAAAAGCTGTTGAGGGCCAATTATCAACGACAGAGACAGAGCTGGCGGCCACAGAGCAGGAACTTGCCACAACCAAAGACAGCCTTCGGCAGTCCCAATACAGCCTTAACCTTGCAAATGAAGAGATCAGCGATCTTAAAAGTCAGGTTGCAAACCTGAAAGAGGATAGGGCTGTGCTTCAGAGTTCTCTTGCCAGCTGCCGAGCTGGATAAATCTATAAATGTACAATACTGGATAAATGAAAATACCAGATAAATGAATAATATAAATAGAAATGAATACTATGGGTAGACTAAAGCGTATAGATCCTGGGTGCCTAAGATGAAATCCTTCCAACAAGTTGTTCGAGAAATCAGAAAATCAGTAGCACAAGTACTTTTTTTCCCTCTCCTCTTAGATGGCATTGTCGTATTTTTAGCACTTTCTCTGTTTACTGTTTTTTTCTCCGTTAGTTTCCTCTACGCTCTTGCCCCAGCTGTCGCCTATACTTTTTTCCTTTTTGCCCGCGAAGTAGGCGTCAACAAAATCAAGCTTGTGGAAAGGTACTATCCTCATTTGCAGGAAAAGCTCACAACAGCAGCAGACTATGCTGATGTCGATGATGCCATCGTTGATGAACTCCACAAAGAGGTTATGCAAGACGTCAAAGAAGTTGCAACATCTGCATTTATCAGCCGTAGGCAGCTGGTCGGAAAAACAGTGCTGATTGTCATCTTCTGCTTTGCTCTTCTAAGCATGACCCAATTTAACGACCAGACCATGCTGGTGAAGATGAAGCTGAAGGGAAGCTTGAACGATATCACCGCAAGGCTTATTGATGATAATTTAGAGGATCAAATACTGCAGGAGCAAGGCGGTGAGGGTGGCGGTGCTGGTGTTGGCTTTAACGCTGATATTTTTGGTGAGAAATCCGTAGCGAAGCTTGGTGATGAAGAGCTAGAAGTAGAAATCAAGCCAACCACGATGGAGCTTCGTATTGGGGCAGTCAGTGAGGCTGAAAAGAAGGATTTTAATGACGTCTTTCCTAATGATGTCTTTCTTGAAAGCTCTCAAACGTACGAAGACAGGATTCCAAAAGAGCAGCAAGAGCTTGTCAAGAATTACTTTCGGAAGATTGCCCAGGGTTAATAGTGCCCTGGCGTATACCCTGTTCTAAAATAACAAAATATAAAAAGCAACCCACCTCTGATGTTCTAGAGGTGACGTATGAAGAATTATGAGAAGATCTTTCAGGATCTTTTTACGAACGTTGAAAAGGTCGTGATTGGCCAGGCAGAAATGATTGAGCAGGTGGTTGTTGGCCTTCTCTGCAATTCGAATGTTCTTATTGAGGGTTATCCTGGATTGGCAAAAACCCTTGCCGTACGAACTGTTGCTGACCTTATGGACATGAGCTTCTCCAGAATTCAAAACACACCTGACTTGATGCCATCCGACATTACTGGAACGTATATCATTGAAGAGCAAAAAGATGGCAGTAGGCAGTTCAAGTTTCAAAAAGGGCCAATCTTTGCAAACATTGTATTAGCAGATGAAATCAACCGAGCAACGCCAAAAACCCAGTCCGCACTCTTGGAAGCAATGCAGGAAAAACAAGTGACCGTGGGAACTTCAACCTTCAAGCTCGACCAGCCTTTTTTTGTCCTTGCAACACAAAACCCGATCGAACAGGAGGGAACATACCCATTGCCCGAGGCGCAAGCAGACCGTTTCTTGTTAAAAGTTAAAGTTGGCTATCCAACCTATGAAGAAGAGCTCCAAATTGTTGACCAATATACTGGAGAAGCCCCTGAAACAAAGCTTTCTCCAGTTCTTGATAAGAAAACACTTCTTGCTTTGCAGAACCTTTCAAGGCGTGTGCCGATCGCAACTGACTTAAAGCAGAAGATTGTCAAGCTCATTGCTACGACGCGGCGAAGAACTGATCTCATCGAGTACGGCGCTTCGCCAAGAGCATCTATTGGCCTCATCCTTGCAGCCAAAGCGCGCGCCTTCATTCGGGGACGAAATCATGTGTCGAGTGAGGATATCGTCCGCATGTCCTACCCTGTTCTGCGCCACCGCATCATTCTTCATTTTGAGGCGGAACGCAAGGGCATTTCTCCAGACGACGCGATTACCGAGCTGCTTAGCAAGTGAGCAAGTAAAGGAGAATAACAGAGAGTTGGGGAAGCTTTCTTTCCCGCAGTCCTATGATCGATACGACCTTTTTGCAGCAGCTAGAAAAGTTTAACCTCATCATTAGCAAGCGCGTCACCTCCAACTATACCGGGGGCAGGGCTTCGGTAGCGCGTGGGCACGGCATGATCATCAAGGATTATAGAATCTATGTGCCTGGCGATGACTTTCGCTCTATTGACTGGAAGGTGTACGGAAGAACAGACAAGCTTCACATCAGAAAATATGAAGAAGAAAGAAGCTTGAACGTCCACGTCATCATTGACGCCAGCGCAAGCATGAATTTTGGAAGCCCGGTAACAAAATTTGAGTACGCTTCTATGCTCGGTGTCGGCTTTGCGTTTATCGCGATGAAGCACAATGAGAAGTTTCGGTACTGCACGTTTGCCGATCAGCTCCAAACCTTCAAGCCAAAGCGCGGCCGCCACCAGTTAGCGATGATGATCGACCATTTTAATTCAGTAAAGCCAGACGGCATTTCACAATTTGAAGAAGCCATGGCGCGATACCAGCCCTCAATTTCGTCAAGGTCTTTTATCATCATTATCTCCGACTTCTTGCTGGACATTGCGCAATTAAAGCATGCCCTTCCCCATCTTGGCGATCAGACGGTAAAAGTGATTCAGGTGCTGGACAAGAAAGAGGTTGCAATGAACATTGAGGGAGACTTTCGGTTAATTGATTCGGAAACCAAGAGCAGCATTAGGACATTTATTTCGCGCCGAATGAGGCAAGGGTATCAGCAGCGGCTCAAGAGCCACGTTATCGAGCTCGAAGGATTATGCGATGACCTTGGATACGACTTCCATCTGGTTTCAACTGATCGGGATATTTTTGATGTGTTTTATCAGATACTGGGATAGTTCTGGTAAACTAATCTTCCTTTAAAACCAAAATATTTATAAAAACATCTCCTTCTATAGGCAAAATGCCAGTAAAATCACAAGAACCGATCTCTCAAGGATTAGCCATTGTTGCTTTGCTCTTAAACATTCTTGTTCTTCCAGGGTTAGGGTCAATTATTGGGGGAAGAACAAAAGATGGTGTTATCCAATTGGTTCTCTTTATTGTTGGCATTCCACTCTCCTTTATCCTTATTGGGCTTCCGTTGATGTTCGCCATGTGGGTTTGGGCGATCGTTACTGGGGTCCAGATTGTTAAGGAAGCAAAAGTCTAAAATAATCTGTAAAAAAGTGTAAAGCAAAGTGTAAAACAGTGTGGTGATGAAGCAATGGCAGACCTTTCCGGAGCAAACATTTTAACGATGTTCATGTACATTTATGGCATATTACTCGTTGTTGGAATTGTTCATTATGTTTACACATCCTGGGCCAGAATGGTTATTGCAAGAAAACTGAACAATCCCCATCCATGGCTTGCATGGATTCCTATCGCGAGAGAATACCAATTAACTGAGCTTGCAGGCGTTCAATGGTGGACGTTTTTGCTGTTGTTTATTCCATTCGTGAATATTGGAATTATGGTCTGGTGGTGGTGGAAGATTGCTGAAGCAAGAGCAAAGCCAGGCTGGTTTAGCCTTCTCATGCTGATTCCTATTGTGGGATTAGTTGTTCAGGGAATTATCGCTTGGAGTGATTAATAGGGTGTTAATAAGATGAAACTTGTCTTAAAGGAATTGGGGATTTTGTCGGCAGCAAAGATGAGTATGGTCATTACTGGCTTGTTTGGCATTATTATTGGTGTACTTTATGGGCTTATCTTGTTTGCCATGATGCTTGCGAATGGCTCTGTTGGCCTTGCTATTGGTGTCGGCCTCCTTGCCCTGATTGGGTTTCCCATTCTCTATGCCGGGTTTGGCTTCGTGTTTGGGGCATTATACGCATGGCTGTATAACGTTTTTGCCGCTAAAATGGGCGGGATTGAAATGACGTTTGAGAAATAGCTCAAATTGCTGTTCTTGAGGAGATATCATGATCAAAACAGTTGCAGAACGCTATCAAGATGCGATCTATGCCCTTTTCAGAATCATGGTTGGCTTGCTGTTCTTTCAGCACGGCGCCCAAAAGCTTTTCGGTTGGTTTGGTGATAATGATCCTGTCTTATTTTTTAGCGTGATGGGCCTGGTAGGCCTCGCTGAACTTCTTGGCGGCTTGGGAGTTGCTCTTGGTGTTTTCACACGGCTTGCTAGCTTTGGCGGAATTGTACTCACCATTCTTATCTATATCAAAGCCCACGCATTTAATGGGCTTGTTCCAATCCAGAATCGAGGAGAGCTTGCCCTGCTCTATCTTGCTGCATTCCTGGTTATAACCGTGTATGGCGCAGGAAAATGGAGTTTGGAAAAGGCTGTGCTAAAGAAGGAAATGTTTTGAGAACAACATACTCTTTGTAAAGATGACCTCCTTATTCTGGGCGCCGCTGTGGTTTTCGTTGGAAAGTCTCTTTTTCTTTCCACCTCGCCCAGGCAGGGTGGAAAGAAAAAGAGACCTAAACAAAGTTTAGGCACAGCGGCGCCCAGAATATAGGTTTTGATATCAGAAACTATAGAAGCCTTTATAAACAACCTCTTATTTACGCATAAATTAAGAATAAATCAGGACACCATACCTGTTGTCTTGCGTGTTCAGAAGAAGTACCTTGCTGCTGTTTCTGAATCTCCTTGCACATATCAGCCATGAAATGTTTGTCCTGATGTTCGGAGGAATCATCATGAACGGAACAGTAAAGTTTTTTAA
>JACOVM010000085.1 GCA_016177345.1 Candidatus Woesearchaeota archaeon
CTGTTTCAGCATCCCATACAGGGTATGATATAGAGGGCGAGTTTTGCGTGGCCCCTCCCAGCTGTACATCCGCAGCCCAAAGGCATGATTCCAGGGGCTGGTGCAAAGTTCGTGTTCGCCATTACTTTTGGGGTTATGAGCCAAAATTCGCATCGCTTCTGTTTCAGCATCCCATACAGGGTATGATATAGAGGGCGAGTTTTGCGTGGCCCCTCCCTGTTGTATCTTCACAGCACAATGACATGATTCAGGGACCTGCACAAAACTCTGAGTCGTCATTTTTTATGGGGTTCTGAGCGAAGCTCAGAACCCCAATCCTGCACGTCAATGTAGTTGTACCTAAGGATGAATTTTCTTAAAAAGCAACGACTTTTCAACCTGATACAGCAGTATAGTTATGCAAATAAGGGTTGAAAAGTCGTTGAAAGCTATAGCATTTTCTTTCCGATACGGTGTTGTAGTTGCGCTAAAGAGGAAAGAAAAGGCATTGAAAGCCTTGACGTTTTATCCGATACATCAATATAGTTGTGTAATGAGGAAGGAAACTGCACTGTAAGAAAACGCATTTTTATTTTCGTGCTTTTTCAATTCTTCCTTTGAGAAGTGCGTCAAGGGATTGGTCATTAACCTTAATGACTTGCCATCTCACGCCAGGAATATCTCCTTTCGCTCGGCCCATTCGCCCGCCAATGCATTCCACAATAACTTCATCGTGCTCATCCATAAGCTTAATTGCGCCGGTTCCTGGAGCGAAAGCAGTTACTTGTTTTCCGTTTTTGACAAGCTGAATTCTTACACATTTTCTCATTGCAGAATTTGGCTGTCGCGCTTCCAACTCCTTCTTTTCAAGAATAATCCCCTTTGCTTGAGAAGCACCTTCTAGTGGGTCTGATTTTTCCTTGAGACGAAGCGTTCGCTTACGGAATTGTCGATGAAGCCACTGGCTTTTTCGCCGTCGTTTAGCGAGTTTCTTCCCCGCAGCAAGCCCATTTGATTTATGACCCATATTTGCAAGGATTTGACTGGGGTTTATAAAGGTTACGTCCGATGAGTTTAGAGTTTGGAATGGAGAGCTTTGGGGGCTCCGAGCAAAGCGAGGAGCCTCCTCCTACACATCGATGTAGTTGTACCAACGGATGATTATTCTTAAAAAACAATGACTTTTCTTTCCGATACGGTGTTGTAGTTGCGCTAAAGAGGAAAGAAAAGGCATTGAAAGCCTTGACATTTTACCCGATACTTCGATGTAGTTGTGCAAAAGAGGGTAAAAAAAATGCACTGGGCGAAACATTTAATAACTCTTTCACTTGTAAAATAATGAGAGGTAATATCTATGCAGTTGCATATTAAAAAAAGAGGGGTTCTATTTCAAGGTCTTTTCTTAGTTCTCATCCTTGGTGGAAGTGTTCTTCTCAATGGCTGTGGCCCTATTCCCTTTGACATTGTTCAGAAAGTGATTATCCAACCTCAAGATGATTCAGGCTCTTCGCCAGATCAACCATCGCTGATACGAAAGCCTCTTCCTCAACAGCAAGAAGTGGAACAGAAAGGATCTTCCTCAAATGGGGGAAATGGGGCATCAAGCGGATCCCCTCCACCAGAAGCACCAGTACTAACAACCCCCACTGTCCCATCAGTTAATTCAGAAAATGAGCCTGATTCAAGATATTCTTGGCCTGGTGTTCCAAGTTCAGCAAGCTTACCTGACCCAGCTCTATCTGGAACAGAAGGGCCTGCACCAACTGCAGTGAATAGGCAACCCCAAGTCCAACCCCCTCCACGAGCCCCACCACCCCTTACAGTTTCTGGTACGTCTGGAACAACGTCACCAACAACGACAACCCCAAGTACCGAACCAACTATGGCAGTATCTACTTATGATAATTACCCGATAACATCTAGTAAAGTTTCCCCATCTAATCCAGATGTAGGAGAGCTCTTTGAGGTTACGATAAACGCAGAAGATGTTGAAGGGCTTCGATTGTTATCATGGCAGTCATCAAAACCGCTCTCTGCAGGAAGCAGTGGGTCATTTAACTGCAGTGGCCAGAAGAAATGTTCCCATACCTGGATGCTTTCTGCCCTAGAATCTGGAACGCAACAGCTCACCTTATCTGTAACTGATACCTCAACGCGCAGCCCATGGAGCATTCCCATAGAACTCAACGTGTACCCTGCTCGGACCACAACATCTTACCCCACTTCTCCATCTTATCAAAATACAGGCACAACTTCTCCCTCAACAAGTACGTATACCCCTGGATCAGCAGGGTCGATAAGTAGGACCTCTAATACAACGTCTGGCACGACTACCGGTACCACAACAGGCACCACCTCTGGCACGACATCCACCAGCCAAACAGGGAGTACATCCACAAGCCCCGGATCATGCTCAACGAGATATGATTGTAGGACTGGACAGATCTGCAGAAGTGGGCGATGTGTTGATGTTGAATGCACATCAAGTTCCCAATGTGGTACGTGCCAGCGATGCTCTGACTATCAATGTAGGTCTTGTGGCTATGGGCCATATGGATGCTATTGTTAAACGATTGTTCTTTTTATTGCTAATTTTTATTGCTATCCTTCTCGTTTCATCTAGAATCCCAAAATCATTAAAAAATAACACGTTCTTCTCAAGAGAATGAGTAAAAAAGAGGGATTGGATAAGAAAGAGCAATTCATCGCAGAGATGGCAGCAGCGCTTCAACGAAGAGAAACAATCGTGGTTGGTGCTGATTGTGAAGTAATGTACAGTGGACGAGCAGAAACTCTTCTTCCCCCGGGAGAACGCTTGATCATGATTAAAGAAGATGGCACTCTTCTTGTCCATCAGCCTCATGGCAGTGCCCCTATTAATTATATGAAGGAAAGTTCATCTCATCGCTTTGTTGTTGAAAATGACAATCTTTACATCAAAAGCCAGAATCAGGTTCTTCATGAATATTTAGATATTCTTCTTGCAAAAGTTCATTTTTTTCACTCCGCAAAACTCTCTGACGGGCAGAAACTGCAGTTAACTGGAAATGAAAAAGACATGGCAAACATGATCGCCGCTAACCCGGCTATCGTTGAAGAAGGCCTAAAGCTTGTTGGGCAAGAAGAGCAAACAAAGTACGGCTTTATTGACGTGTTATGCTACGATGCTCAAGGCCTTCTTGTCGTCATCGAATGCAAGAGGTACAAGGCAGACTTTCAGGCGGTCAGCCAGCTGAGAAGATATGTTGAACGGCTGAAAGGCATGAAAGGGCTTGCTCGAGTCCGGGGCATTCTGGCAGCCCCGGCGATTACCACAAATGCTGCCAAGATGCTGCATGATTTTGGATTTTCTTTTGCCATTGTCCAAGCGCCAAAATACAAGGAACGATTGAGGAAGAGCCAGAAAAGCCTTGGTGAATTTGAAAATAATGTTGAAAACGATTAATGTTGAAAGTAATTTTGAAAAGAAAGGCATATAAATACCTGGTATTATCCGTACCCATTCTTAGGTGCTGAATATGCGAAGATATCGACAATGATTGAATGGGTTATATGCTGATAGGCCAACTGCTGTTTCTCTTCAAAGAAAGCAGCACCTTAATATTCCACACCATGAATTATCTGATCTTCTCAAGACCTATGTTGATGGGGGAAGGGCAGATGCCTTATTGCGAGAGTGCATTATTCGCTCTCACTTTCAGTTTGTGATAGCTATTGCAAAAAGATTTGATAATGGGGATGATTCTTTTTTTGGAGAGCTTCTTGCCGAAGGAAATACAGGCTTGCTGCGCGCCCTCTCCACCTTTGATCCTTCCCGTGGCCTACGATTTAATACCTACGCCCATTTTTGGGTATACACACGTGTTCAACGCTACTCCCTTCGCGCTTCAAAGATACTTAGCGGCATTGATCCCTTTGAGCAATTTGCGTTTAGCAATTTTAGCATGATTGAAGCTACTGTTGTTGAAGGCAATGAAAAAGTCCAGCAATTGGCTGATGTGCTAGGGGTTTCTCCTCACCGCATTTATGAAACATATCATTCGTTCCATCCTGTTTCTCTTGACGCAAAAAGAGACTCTGGCGAAACTGACTATTCCTTTCATGACCTCCTCCTGACCCCAGACGAAAGTGAGGAACATTCTCCCGAACACATCATAAGCCTTCATCGCCTCAGAAATGCGTTCCTTACGTTTCGAGAAGGCCTTACTCCACGAGAGCAGCATCTTTTTGACAATTTTATGTATCCAGGAGATGGCGATGAGACACTAGATGATATTGGAGAGAAGTATGACATAAACACCAAAACACTGGGGCAAGAGAAAGCTCAGCTTTATCAGCGCCTTCGCATTTATCTTCGAGAACAGCGCCTTCATGTTGACCTTCCAAGATACAATGAATTAGATGGCATCCCCCCTCAGGTGGCAGGCTATTCTTCTGAAGAACTATCTGACCGTATCAGACGGTCTCTCGGAGAATTTGGGCATCATTTGCTCTTTGAAAAAGATGGTGGCATGGAGCTTGCACGGCATGTTGTGTTTCGGCATAATGTGAATCCTTACGATCCCCGCCCTGAAGCGCCATTACGCATTCTTTCCAAGCTTTTGAGCGTATCTCGATCATGGCTGCGTGATACACAAACGAAGCTGGTTATTCGTGCAGAAGATTATCTTGAACAACAGGGCCTGCCACCTAACTTTTATGATTTTGGCCCGAAAGAATAATCATTTTAATTGGGTTAGCACATAACAAGGTTAGTACAGCCCAATTATTTTCCTTAAACTTATTTTCCTTAAGCCACGATTACCTTAACCCACGATTATTTTCTCTTTCTCCGCACACTGCTCTCTCGTTCCAGCGCTATAATTCGCACTAGCTTCGTCACATTCTGGTCTACTGCATCAAGCTTCACATAGAGCCTAAAGACAAGATAGAATAAAAGGGTGATTCCTACATAGATTGCAATGTCGACACCACGGCTGACGCCAGCGCGCAACGCTATCATCGTCATGACTCCTGGAACGAAAAGGACAACGAGAACTCCAATCCACACGGCAGTCCAGAAAAGGAATTCAGCAATGCTGATTTGCTTGTCCCGAAGGCGAAGAATAACTCTACTGAGGGCGAACAGGACAAACACAACGATAATGATCTGCAGGATAATCATGGTTTTCAACTCAATAATTTTCTAATAATCAGGTTCCAAGCTATTTTTACGCTGTTGAGGGTGCTCTGGCCTTTTTGTTGTGAATACTCGGTGTAGCGAATAGTGACTGGAACTTCGCAGTAGGCCAACTTCTTTTTTTGGATCTCATCAATGATTTCTGAAGCATGCTCCATACGGTCATGCCGAATCTCGACCTGTTCAGCGGCATGCCTTGATAATGCGCGAAGCCCGTTATGGGTGTCAGTGAGTGAAATTCCAGAATAAAAAAAGGTGAAGAGAACGCCTAATTTGAGCACAAACGCTCGTAGCCATGGAATCTCACTTGTTCCTGCCAAAAATCGAGAGCCGAGCACGACATCAGCCTTCCCCTTCATGATAGGGTCGATGAGGACAGCAATGTCTTGTGGCTGGTGCTGGCCATCAGCGTCAAACGTCACAATAATATCTGCACCTTGGCTGATGGCATAGTCGATTCCTGTCTTAAGCGAAGCGCCCTGCCCCCGATTGACGGCATGGCGAAGAACGTGAACAACATTGCTTGGCTGCTGGCGAAGGATCTTGTAGGTTTTGTCTGATGAGCAATCATCCACCACTACAATATGGGAATACCCTGCCTTTCGAAGAGAGGAGATAACATCCTGAATGCTCTTTTCTTCGTTATACGAGGGGATAACAATAAACGTATTTTTTAACAGATTTTTTTCCCCTTTGGTTTTCCCTTTGCTTTTCCATTTGCCATACTGGTTCATATGGCTGAGGCAAGTGACAATATTTAAATACTTTTCCTGTTTTTAAATAGGGGTGAACAACAAGTGACGGGAAAAGAAGGCAAAAAAAAAGAAACAAGCCATGAACCAGAAACAAGCTCAGAAAGCCCAGAAACCATCGAATTCTCCTTGAAGAATGTGAAGAAGTGGTGGCCTTGGATTCTTCTTGTTATAATAGTCTTGTTTGGGTTCTACCTCCGTTACTATCATGTAGATTATCCAGTTATTGGCTATCATAATTGGAAAGAAACCCATTATTTAACAGAAGCAAGAAATTTCGCTAGGGATGGTTTTTTTGCCCATGGATTTTTTGCGCCAGCCTTTGATTACCCGCAACTTGGCAGCAACCCCACTGGAGCTCACTCAGACACCTTCCCCCTCATTTCAGTCATTGTCGCGATTATGTTCAAGATTATCGGGCCAAACCTTTGGGCTGCGAGAATGGTCGGCATCCTCTTCAGTGTCGGATCCATTATTGCGATGTATCTTTTTGCAAAAAAGATGTTTCACCGCGAAGAATTCGCGCTATTCGCTGCTGCCCTAACAGCACTTAGCCCCTTGTTTGTTTTCTTCAGCCACAATGTTGACTTGATCAATCCCGGATTGTTCTTTATGCTCCTCACAGGGTATTATTATCTCAGCTGGAGAGAAGACGGCTATGCCACCAAGCAATTTGTGCTGATGAGCTTGTTTTTTGTTCTTGCTGGCTTGACCAAGTACCCGTTTATGGTCATTGCAATTCCTATCTTCTTCACGCTTCCATGGCAAGAAGTGGCAAAGGTGAAGAAGCATTGGAAAGAATACAGCGCTTCTCTTTTCTTTGCCATTCTTCTTGTAGGGTGGATGCTCTATGCAAATACTGCACTTGCACAGCAAGCTGGTGAGGGTGGCGTTATTAGCGGCGGGCTTGTCAATCTTGGAAACATGTTTTCTCCAGTATGGTGGAGCAACCTCAAGCCATACCTTATGGACAATTACACCATGCTTGGCTGGTATCTCTCTCTTCTTGGCCTGGTGCTTTTCCTCGGTTTTACGGCAGCAAAATGGAAAGCGAAGCAGCTAACCATTGGCGATCGTTTTCTCTTCTTTTGTTTTGTTGCAACCCTTGTCTTTATCTTGATCATGTCCGAGAAGATGAAGGGGCATAGCTATCATCAATTTCCTATGGCACCGTTCGTGCTGCTCTTCCTGAGCTTTGGGGTAGTCATGGCAGCGAACACGATAGGAAAAATCGCGCGATGGAAGGGGGTATCCTTTATTGTTCTTGCCGTGGTGTTTCTGCTTCTCCTTGGCCCTTCTCTTGAAGCAAGAAACCGGCAGTTTGACACTCAATTTATCGGCTTAGATATCGCTGGAGAATACATTAATAGCCATTCTACACCTGATGAAAGGATCATTCATTCTGGGCATCAGGATTATGGCATTTTTTGGCATGCTGACAGAAAAGGAACTGACGGGGGGGTTCCAACAGCAGAGGGTATGCAACGCGCAGAGAAGGAAGTGAATGCGCAATGGCTCTTCTTGTACCAATGGGGGCTTCAAACCCTTCAAGAGCCAGAAAAAATAGAGTATATCAATAAGAATTATGGCCTTCAGCAGGCTGCATTCCGGCAGACACCGCAAGGGCCGAGCTTGTTCTACTTGCTTTTGAAAAAAGGAGGAACCTTTGACGTCAATCAGCTCAATAGCCAGCTCCAGGGAAGGCCACTCCAGTCACGAACATACGAATCCACGAGTGGAACAGTTGAGTTAATGTATGTTAATATGGAATAAAGATAAAGAATAAATATAAAATAAATAGCCCGTGTATTCATTTGATCAGAAAAATTTAAAAACAATAACCCTACTATCAGGCCATATCATGGACATTCATCGCAAAATACTGCTTGTTTTTCTCACGATATCCCTTTTTTTCATAGCAGCCTGCCAGCAGCAAGCCCCTTCCTCTTTTCCAGATGAGCCAGCCCCTCCTGGAGAACAACAGCAGAATATTGCAGGAGAGGCATTTGCGTATGGGGCAGTGATTCCTGAACTGTATGGATTGCCGTACGACACGTATGGGCTTTACGCCGCTAATAGGCAAGTCCTTGTCAGCAGGGCTCCTGGTGCAGCGCCAGGGCAAGAAGCATTCTTCTTCATGGTCAATGAGCCTTATCAAACATTTCCAGTGGGAGATACTATTACTCTGAAAGCAACAGCGGCTATGCCTGGCGGGCTTGTTTTTAACAGAGGGTACATTTACAAGCGAGACGCTGATGGAACGATTCGATGGGTGCCATTTGCCTACACTCCAGATGGTGTCAGAGGAGGTACCGTACGACAATTCGTGAATGAGGAAGGAAATCTTCAAGATAGTAATTGGATTTCTGGGGCAGCAAAGGTAGAAACGAGCTTGGCAGTTGCTGACCTTACTGTTGGAGAAAACTATGTTGTGGCGTACACCTGCCTTAAGGCATCACCAATTGAACCTTGGAAGTGCGGCTGTAATGAGGCCCGTGAGCCAGAATGCGCGCGCTGGTCACTCCAAAAGTTTATGATTTGCGAGGCTGGAGAAATGGTTAATGGCAATGGCCAGTGTGTTACCGTTCCAGACTGTCCTGTACAGCAGGAAATGACTGTTACTCCAGAACAAACAACAAATATTCAAACTATTTTCAGCGATGCAAGGATTGCTTCGCTTGATGTTGAGGAACAGTGCGAGCCAGATGCACTAGATCCATTATACACACAATGTACCGATGGGCAAGAAACTGCAGTATTCTTTAAATGCGCTGTCGAAGAATTTCCAGCCCAAGCAGATGCTGTGAAAGCAGAGCTTGGAGCTGCGCTGCCAGCAGGGCTTATTGAAGAGCCTCCTGTCACATCGGCATGTGCAGAAACGTTCATGAATAACGATAATACTGCTGCTCCAACGATCCAGAGTGAATGTGTACCAAAAGATGGTGATGCTACCTCAGCTGTTCGCGGAACGTGTGATGGGGCAACAGCAGTAAGTTACGGGTGTGTTGATGATAATAATGCATGCACAAGAGAAGTGAGATATGATTGTGCAACAAGCGGAAAGGAATGTAGTAATGGTGTGTGTGTTTCTTCTGGTGGAACTGGATCTGGAGATATGACCTTAACTAGTTCTGATTTTGTTGAAGGTGGAGCCATGCCCATTATTAGTGGAGAAACACTTGCGCGTAGTTTTTGTGACAGGGCATTGGACGGGGCTACTAACACAAATCCCCAATTAGAACTTCATAATGTTCCTACAGGAACAAGAAGCATCGTTATTAATTTTGAAGAGGCGCATGATAGCCCATTTTTTGGTGAAGGGTATGATCCTGATCGTAGTAATCAACCTTTCTCTCCAGGAAACAAATGGCTCTTGTATAATATTGATCCAAGCCTATCCACAATTCAATCCATGACTCACACGGATTCAGGATTAACTAACCAAATAGTCTACAATCAACGATTGTTTTCTGATATGGCAACTCAGAAAAATGATTATAATGGACCATGCCCCCTACCAGGAAATCCACATATCTACGAATTTAAAGCGTATGCAACATCAATAGCTTCAGCTGAAGATGCACTTAGCGAAGCTTACCCTGAAGAAACAAACCCATTAGACGTCCTTGTTCGCCTTCCAACTCTTCTTGAGGATGGAGACAATACCCTTGCTGAGGCAACTCTCCGAGGAACGTATTTTATTCCTTGCAGTGCAACTGTTGCTTGTGTTCTTCCTGGAGAAAGCTGCGAACTTGCTACCGGAAGGTGCATACCTTCTTCTAGTGGAACCACCATGACGTTAACCAGCTCTGCATTTACTGAAGGAAATGCATTGCCAGAGTCTGCTGGTGATGATAGCGCAGATTATGCAGCACGATGCCCTGCTCATCTTGCTAGCGCGCAAAACAAAAATCCTCCACTTTCTATAAGAAATGTTCCTGCTGGAACACAAAGCTTGGTCCTGGTAGTGACTGACGAAACTGCGGATGGCCTCCCGCACTGGGTGGTCTATGACATTTCTCCGAGTACAACAGAAATTCCTGAAGATGTTCATGATACTATAACTAGCTCAATATCCGGTGCAACAGAATGGCCCTACTATGGCCCATGCCCACCAGTAAACGATCCACAACACGTATATCAGTTTACCTTACTCGCATTATCAGAACGATCAGAGTATTCTCTTGCTCCAGCAAAATCTATAGCAGACGCTATTGAAGTTGGTATTACTGGAAGAATGTATGGCACAAGCAGCCTAGAAACAGAATTAAACGATGTTCTCCTTGACACAGCAACACTTCGTGGAACATATCAGATAACATAGTCCATAAATTGTATTGGATTAAATTGTATTGGATTATTATCTATCTTCCCTCACCCCCTATGTATTTGTATTTCTCCCCATTTTTCCCCACCGGCTCTGTCCCGAATCTCTTTTCAACGGGTAGTGCCATCGCCAAGCGCCGTGCCCCGGATCCTCATCTTGTTCCCGGATACTCGATACCCAGTCGAGTGCTAAACGCAGACAGAGCGCGATGGCAC
>JACOVM010000086.1 GCA_016177345.1 Candidatus Woesearchaeota archaeon
ATAAAAAGCATCATTGCGCTCCAAAAATACCTCCATGCCTTAGAAGAGGCTTTTCTCTTTTTTTATGTCCAACGGTTTTCGTTTAAGGCGAAAGAAAGGATCACGACACCAAAAAAAGTGTATGGCATTGATACGGGCATGATCCAGGCAAAAACAGTTTCCTTTTCTTCCAACACAGGTAAGCTCTACGAAAACATAGTTGCCATTGAATTAAAAAAATTGGAGATACAAGGGAAGTGCCAGTTCTTTTACTGGAAGAGCAAAAAAGATGAAGAAGTTGATTTTGTGATTAAAGAAGGGCAAAACGTTACGCAGCTTATCCAAGTTTGTATGGATGTTGGAAGTGAGAAAACGAAAATGAGGGAAGTTCGAGCACTCTTAAAAGCAGGAAGTGAATTGAATTGTAAAGATCTCTTGATATTAACGAAGGATCAGGAAGGAACAGAGAATGCGGAATGGTTTGGCTTGCATGGGGGCATAGTATATCTCCCTCTCTGGAAATGGCTGCTGGATGAAAACAAGAAAAAATGACTCTTTCTTCACCGTATCCCTCTATCCTTATTCATCCTGCCTGCCATTGTTCATCCACCCAATAGGTTCTCCAATCTTGGAGGATATATGGAAATATTAATATATCTAAACTCTAACGAATAAAGGATGGACACCAAGCCGCTCGAAGATCTTGGCCTCACGAATGCAGAAATTCGTATCTATCTTGCCCTTCTTGAGCTTGGCACGGCAACAGCAGGGCCGATTCTTGACAAGACAGGGCTTCAAAACTCTGTTGTTCACCTCACGCTGAACAAGCTCGTTGAAAAAGGATTTGTCACCTTCGTCAAGGAAGGCAAGGTCAATCATTACCAGGCAGCCAATCCAAAACATATCATCAATTTTATCAACGAAAAGAAACAGCGATTTGAAGACATCCTTCCAGAGCTTCTCCTCAAGCAGAAATACACCAAGGAGAAGCCAGAAATCATCGCGTTCAGGGGAATAAAAGGGATTAAAGAGCTCCTCCTGGAACTTCTTGACGCAGGGGGTAATGAGCACAACACGTTTGGATCAACAGTGAAGTCCTTGATGCTCGGCGATGTGTGGTGGGTGGAGTACCATGCCATGCGCGCCAAGAAAGGCATCGCAGCAAAACTTATATTCAACGAATCCCTCAAAGAATGGTGCGATACCAACAAATATCCTGCAGCGGAATACAAGTTCACCAAAGCAGGATTTGAGCCTCTCACGGAAACAATCATCAGAAATGATAAAATTGGGATTATTGTTTGGACAGATAAACCGCTGGGAATAATTATTCATCAGAAAGAGGCAGCGGAATCCTATGACAAGTTCTTTCAGATGATGTGGGGTATGGGGGAGAAGTGAACTATGTGCGCCTCTCCCTCATCTGAGCAACTGCTTCAAGTTTATATTCTTCTGCTTTTGATCTGGAGGGCTTTCTCAAGATGTTCTGGGTGGAATTTCTCGCTCATTTGTCCTTTCTTTGTCATACGTTTCACGAAAGCATCAGCCAACAACAGCCCAATCTTCAGGATTGCTTTCGGGGCTTGTGCTGGGGAATGAGCAGTATTCACCAGTACACGAGCATGGCTCGGCATCTCGTTCAGATTTCGAGATGGTGAGCTCTTCAAATTTCAGTCCACCATCGCTATATTGTTTAACTACTTCTGGGCTCATGTGAAGGAATGGTGATTCTATCGTGTTTGGCCCAAAGAAGCCAAACTTTTTTAGCGTGATATCAAAATTTGGAGAATTCTCCAGGTTAGCGTACCCGATGTGCTGGCCTGCTTTGACGTTAGTGTCTTTTTGTATTGGCCCTAAAAGGTTGATGTGGAAAAATACAAAAACCCAGCCGTCAGTAGATTTTCCAGATAGCCATACTTGTTGTCCTCTCTGTTTTCCTTCAAAGCTGGCAAAGTCCTCATCGATATAAGTAATTTTACCATCAAACGGGGCATAGACTTTTACTTTATCGCCAGAGCCAATAACAGAATTTATTCCATTGAGGTAATGCTTCATCGAGCGCTGCATCTCACGCTCTCCATTGGCATTAAAGCCGCTGTAGTCATGGCCAACACAGCTCCGAAATTTAGAAATTTCAGAAACTTGCGTTAGATCAAACGGGGTTGCGACAATAAACTTATCGTCAAACTCATCGTCGTAAACAATTGCGTCTTGCTGTTGGGGTAGTTTTTTTTGGGCATCAGAAAGGCCTGATGGTACCTGGCTTTTCTCATCAGGGCTTTCTTGGATTTTTTTGGTGCAACCGCTGATAAATAGCAAGCAAAGAAAGCCAGACAGCAGAAAAATAAAGATGGTGCGCTTCATTTTCTCATCATGATTCCATATCTTTGCTGCCTTTAAAAATTTTCTCTAATTTTATAGGAATCCTTTTATACCTGTTCCTGTTCTTGGCATGGATGGAACAACGATTGCCTCTACTTATGGTTGCTGGGCTTCCTGGAACGCTTCGAGAGCAAGCAGCGGGAATACTTGGCGGGCATCTTTCTGGTTATCAAAAACTGGAATTTGGGAAGGCCAATACCAGACGGAACCAGCCCGAACACAAGCCAGTTTCAAGAGAAGAAGCTTATGGTAGATTTCATCTCGAACTTGAAAAGAGATTATCTTCTACCCAAGGCACTGCTCCTTTGATTCTTACTGCACCATACGAGACCGCGCTGCAGCGAGTGGGATTATACAATATTGCCAGTGGTGCAGGCAGAGAGGTCCTTGCCCTTGAATTTCTAGCGCTTCCTGAAACTGTTCGGCAAAGGCTTCAGCGTCGTCCAAAAGCGCTAGTAGAGTATGATGCTCTTCAAGCCGGGCACCAATCGTTACGCCAGGAATTTCCTATCCCTTACAAAGAGCCAGAGCCTATGTTTCACCACGTTTCTGCAGTAAGCTTTGTAACTGACCCGGTTGGGACTGTTGGGCCTCGAGATTCTCCTTTCACAACAATGATCAGCAGGCTTACCGATACTGTTCAGCCCGTATATGGTCGTGTGAGAGAAATTCTTTGCAGCCGCATGCGCGTTCAGTAATGCAAACCATCATTCCTGAATCTCATTCGTCATTGCCATGTCCATAAGGATTTCAGAAATGGCAACGAAGTGCTCTTTAATGCGCTGCTGGTGGTACGCTTGAACACTCGTAATGCTTGTTTCTTTCATGGCATTGATGTCTTTGCAGAATGCAATAGCTGTTTGGTATTGGAATTGCTCCACATGAGACATGTCTCCAAGGAGCTCTTTCAGGTGATCGATCTTCTCTATCACGTTCTGGAGAAATTGCCGCTCTTTTTTATCGATAAAGAGAAGAAGATCGGCAATTCCCTCAAGATGCTTTGCAATGCCAGTAATATAGTACAAGTGCACTGTTTTTACCTTTTGCGGCCTGTTAAAGACGAGAGTGCTGATAATAGATTTTTCCATGAGCAGCTTGTTTCGGTCAATTTCCTCTTCATACTTTTTAATCAAGTCAAGAT
>JACOVM010000020.1 GCA_016177345.1 Candidatus Woesearchaeota archaeon
ATATATGATAAAACGATAAAATGATGAAAACGGTGAAATAATGACGACAAAAAGTGAATTACTGGTGCAAGAGCGGGACATTGTTGTTCCGGGAGAGGTTCTCGCTACCGGGCTCGACTTCCTTCCTTCGTTCGGAACCTATCGAAGTGGTGAAGCTATTCTTGCTTCACGAGTTGGGCTAGTTAATGTTGATCGAAAAGTGCTGAAGCTTATCCCCCTCTGTGGGAGATACCTTCCGAAGCGCGGCGATACCATTGTCGCAAAAGTTATTGACATTTTAATGAGCGGTTGGCGCCTTGACACGAGCTCGCCATACCCTGCAGTTCTTCAGTTGAAGGATGCTTCCTCAAGCTATATCGAAAAGGGAGCAGACCTGACAAGATATTTTGCATTAGGTGATTATGTTGCAACAAAGATTTCAAATGTAACCACGCAAAAGCTTGTCGACGTGACGATGAGAGAGCTTGGAACGAGAAAACTTGTTGGTGGCAGAATTATTGAGGTAAACACCCACAAGGTCCCACGTATCATCGGAAAGCAAGGATCCATGGTGAGCATGATCAAAGACGCAACAGGATGCAAGATTATTGTTGGTCAAAATGGCATTGTCTGGCTCAGTGGCGTTCCAGAGATGGAAAACGTTGCTGTTCAGGCGATCCGAAAGATTGAGCGAGAAGGCCACATTTCCGGCTTAACAGAGAAAATGAAGGCATATCTTCAGGAAGTTCTTCCAAATTATAAATTTCAGGAAAGGGCTCCTTCACAACAGCAACAGCCTTTGGAGAATAGTGATGAAGCATGAGTTACACAAAACGACTTGACGGAAGAAAATCATTTGAGGAGACACGGCCAATCTCAGCCAAAGCAGGTGTTATTCCACGAGCCCATGGCTCTGCCATGTTTACGATTGGAAAAACAGTAGCGTATGCTGCAGTATACGGCCCGCGGGAGCTTCACCCTAAATTTCTTCAAAATCCAAAGACAGGCATTCTTCGATGCCATTACAACATGATGCCCTTTTCTGGCTCTGGTGAGCGAGTGAGGCCAGGCCCAAGCAGGCGGTCTCGAGAGATTTCGTTAGTAACTGAAAAAGCGCTTGCCCCAGTTCTTGATCTTTCAGACTACCCCAATGCAGTTGTTGATGTGTTTATCGAATTTCCACAAACTGATGCCGGGTCGCGTTGCGCAGGCATTTGCGCTGCATCGATTGCGCTTGCTGATGCAGGTCTGCCAATGATGGATCTTGTTGCTGCAGTAAGCGTTGGAAGAGTAGATGATAAGATTGTTGTTGACCTCGACTATAATGAGGAGGCGTATGAAGGCGGGCCAGTTGCTGACACGCCAGTTGCAATTCTTCCCTCAACGGAAGAATTCACTCTCCTTCAGATGGATGGTGAAATCAGCAAGGAAGACCTGATAAAGGCCTTGCGCCTTGGCCAAAAGGCTGTCAAAAAAATAATTGAAGCTCAGCGCCAGGCATTAAAAGAAAAATATGTTGGCGAAGAAGCAGATGATGCTGGAAATGGTGAATAAACATGCTAAACGAAAGCCTAAAAGAACACTTGATTGAGTCCCTCAAGAAGAATGTGAGGTATGACGGCAGGAAGCTGACAGAATTCAGGCCTGTTGTTGTCGAGTATGATATTTCAAAATCAGCAGAGGGTTCTGCTCGTGTCAAAATTGGGGATACTGAAGTGCTTGCCGGGGTCAAGCTCAGTGTTGAAAAGCCTTATCCTGACACTCCAGAGCACGGAAGCCTTGTTGTCGGCGTCGAACTCCTTCCATTATCTTCCCCGGAGTTTGAAGCTGGGCCGCCAAGCATTGACGCTATTGAAATTGCTCGTGTCGTCGATCGTGGCATTCGAGAAGCAAAAGCGATTGACACCAAACAGCTCTGCATTGTGATCGGCGAGAAAATATGGACGGTATGCATTGACATTTGTACCATTAATGATGCAGGAAATCTTCTTGATGCAGCAGGCCTTGCCGCTCTTGCCGCTCTTCAAAATGCTCGTTTCCCATTTTATGATGGAACAGGCATTGACTACAAGACAAAGACGGACAAGAAGCTTCCATTGACAAAGCTTCCCATAGGAGTGACTGTGTTTAAGATCGGTAACAAGCATCTTGTTGATCCGCTCGTTGATGAGCAGTTTGTTTATGATGCCAGGTTAACAGTGTCTACGACACCAGACGGGAAGCTCTGTGCTCTCCAAAAAGGTGGCGATAAGCCGCTCTCTTTAGAGGAGATTGAGCAAATGATTGATCTTGCTATCGAGAAGGCGCATGAGCTTCGAGAGCATCTTCAAGATGAGGATAACTAAATAAGAGTATAACTAAAAGGATACTAAAGAATTATGGGGACTAAAGGATTATCCTCTAACATAATTAATATGATTGGGTGCCCTGAATAATGAGGTACTCTACATACGATAACAGGTGGTATGCATGGCTGAAAAAAAAAGTCACGAAAAGGACCAACTCACTAAATATGAGCGAGCAAGGCTTTTGGGGAGCAGGGCATTGCAGATTTCCATGGGTGCCCCTTTCATGGTAAAGTTATCAGACAAAGAATTACAGCAAATAAAATATGACCCCTTGGAGATCGCAAAGCTTGAGTTGGAAAAGGGAGTTCTTCCAATGAAAGTGCAGAAGATTCTTCCAGGCACTCCAGAAGAAAAGAAGCAGCAGGAACAGGCTGTTGAAGCTGGGTAGGCCTTCTTCCTTTTATCTTCCTTTTCTCTTTTTTCTAATTTTTTGCCGTTCTTTCTATCATCGTAATATTTATATGCTCTGCATGGTGTTGTACGTGGTATGGTTCGCCTTGAGCTTGATATTACCAAATCATTAGAAGAAAATGCCAATGATTACTTCGAGCAGGCAAAGAAGCTTCGCAAAAAAGCAGAGGGGGCAAAAAAGGCGATTGCCGTGTATGAAGACAAAAAAGCAAAGCAGCTTCTTCAGCAAGAAAAGGCTGATGCTGACCAACAAGGTAATGCGCCTGTAAAGAAGAGAACGCCTCAGTGGTATGAAAAATTTCGGTGGTTTATCTCTTCCGAAGGATTCCTTATTATCGGTGGAAGAGATGCAACAACGAACGAAATGATCATCAAAAAGTTCACTGAAAAGCATGATGTGGTATTCCATACCGACATGGCGGGAAGCCCGTTCTTTGTCGTTAAAACTAATGGAAAAAAGCCAGGCCAGCAGACCTTGCAGGAAGTGGCAAATGCCACCTTTATTTTCTCTCGCGCATTTAAGCTTGGGCTTGGAACTACCAGCGTGTTTTATGTCCTCCCAGGTCAGGTGAGTAAAGAGCCAAATCCCGGGGAGTATTTGCCAAAGGGCGCATTTGTGATTCGAGGCAAGACAACATATCTTCCCCCATCGTTTGACCTTGCGGTTGGCGTTACCGAGCATGGCGCAGTTATGGCGGGGCCGGCATCTGCGGTAAAAAAGAATTGTGCAAAGCAGGTTACTCTTTTCCCTGGAAAAGAAAAAACGTCTGATGTCGCAAAAAAGATCAAAAAAGCTCTTGGAACTCATGACCTTGATGAGGTCATCAGGGCCTTGCCGCCGGGAAGCGTGAGAATAAAGGGGTGATAAACTGTTTTATCATCTGTCTTTCAATTTCATTGTTCATGTATCCTATTAATAAGGTCTCGCTCTGCGGCCTGAGTGTCGTTTCTCTGTTTCCTTCCAAAGGTAAGCATCTCGTCAAGATGGGTCTGGTATACATCAGGAGCATGGCCATCCGAGAGAGCAGCGTATTGCTTCAAGTCAGACAGTTTCATGAGAGGAAGACCGACCTGCTCGCGTATTGAATTGATTGCCCGGCGGTAGCCATCATCCCTAAGCATCCATACCATAAGATATTGATGGTTATTACGATATGTTTCATACCTCCTTTTTTGCGTGAGGGCTTCGGTTATGGATGGAAGATCCCCCCGGACGTCAATAGCTGTTGGTGAAGGTTGATCTCGAAGAGGGATAGGGTAGAGAGGAATCTGATGATTAGAGCCGACTACTCCTAAATCGTATGCAGGTCCAAATTCTGTTTGTATTGGGGGTTGTTTTGCCATCGGTTATTCCCTACCTGTACTTCCTTTTAACTATATATACTTGATGCTTAAATATATAATATATATCTCACCAGTATATAAAGCTGAGGCAGAACAAGGGTGAACAAGGGTGAACAATTGCTCTTGATAGCGTTAAATTAGGAATAATCACATACCATAAATACACACTATAATGCGGATACTGTTCATCTTTCAGTGTCTTTTTAGCAGGTCTTTTCCTTTCGGAAGGTCCGGAAGCACCGGAAGATTTATATGCTTCATCTATTATTAGTATTTCGTGCTTGTGTACTGAATAGGGGGGATGATGATGGGTTCACTATCTAGTACGCTTGTTCATGATAAGTATTATGTTGTGGGGGAAGTGGGTGAAGCTGTCCAAAAGGTTCTTTCTCAACGCCACCAGCACATTGATGTCATGTTTCAAATAGCAGGGGCAGAATCTGATCGTCCAAGAGCTTATGCTGCAACAGAACTTTTCTTTTGGCATGAAGATTATGCCAGTTCTGGCAAGGGCAGCAGAACTCCAGCCCTAGCTATTGGGCGCTTTTCTCTAGAACAAACTCATGCATTGCTCGATGCAGCAGCCTATCTTCAAGGAGCACAGCAAAGCACTGGTGTTGTCGGCGATGATGCTTTCCGGCATGCACGCCATGAGCTCCCTTCATCGACGCTTGCTCTTGTTGGCGGGGTTCTTGATGCGTATCGCGTCGTGAGCTATCGTGCAGAGCATGATGCTAGATAACGAAAAAACTATTTTCTTGAGCAGCCACTAAGCAAGCAGCAAGCTTTCTACTAAGGCTCTGTCCCGAGAGTCTTAAAAGCCAAAAAAAGAGGTTGTGGCAAGCTAGCCTACCATAGACCTCGGTGCGGATGGTTCGTGCAGTCTTAGAGCTTACGC
>JACOVM010000070.1 GCA_016177345.1 Candidatus Woesearchaeota archaeon
GCGCTCCTTGCTAACATTCAGCTTTGGGCTCGCCTCCTTCAAAATTGGGGGCATCCCTGGCTTGGGACGTTTAGCAGCCAAGGATCTCCAATTACCGGAGTAGTATCCTGGGTGAACCCTCCAAACATTTTTGAAAAGCTCATCAAGTCTTCTCTTTCGTTTGGAGATTTTGGGATCGCGCTTTTCTACATGGCGGTTATGATTGGTGGCTGTGTCATCTTTTCTATCTTCTGGGTTCAAACATCGGGCATGGATGCCAAAAGCCAGGCGCGGCAAATGATGGCATCAGGGCTTCAAATTCCTGGATTTAGGAGAGACCCAAGAATTATGGAAAGGCTTCTTGAGCGCTACATTGGCCCATTAACAGTGATGGGCGGTGCAACGATTGGATTCCTTTCAGCACTAGCAGACCTCTCTGGCAGCCTTGTTCAAGGAACGAGCCTTATGCTGACGGTCATGATTATTTATCGCCTTTACGAAGAAATTGCCAAGCAGCACATGTATGACATGCATCCGATGATGAGAAAGTTCATGGAGATCTAAGGGGGAGCTATGGGAATTTTAAACATTCTTGATCCGGCGTTGGCGTTTATTCTCAGCCCGGTATTGAAGCTTAATATCCTTCTTGGAATTATTGTGCTGTCTGTTGTTTTATCTGTTCTCGTAACTCTTGCATATAAATGGACAACAAATCAGGAACTGATGAAGAGCTTGAAGGAGGATTTGAAAAGCCTCCAGAAGGAAGCACAAAAGCTTCAAAAAGAAGATCCACAGAAGGCTCTTGAAAAGCAAAAAGTGCTCATGCAAAAGAACATGGAGTACATGAAGCACTCGTTTAAGTCAACGTTCTACACGATTATACCCCTCCTGTTGATTTTTGGGTGGATGCAATCCACCATTGCGTACATGCCACTCCAGCCTGGGCAAGAGTTTAATGTTACGCTCTTCATGGAGCGGGGCTATCGGGGCATGGTCACTGCCGATGCGCCAGAAGGCTTTCAGATCATAGGGAATGCAACACGAGAAGCAAATCAAGGAAGATTGCAATTCACGTTTGCAAGTAACAGCGTTGGAGCGTACGACCTCCTTTTTGATGCGGATGGCGAAGTCTATTCCAAAGAAGTCATCATTAGCACCTGGAGAGACTATGCACCAGTTTTGAAGACCAAAAAAGGAACCTTTGCCTCCTTATTCGGCTGGCTTTATACCTCAAAGGCAAGCTATCTTGACCCCCAAGGAATCGTAAACCAGATCATGATCGAGAACAAGCCAGTGAAACCATTCGGGAGCCTGAGCATCTTTGGCTGGAATCCAGGATGGCTTGCAGCATACATTATTTTTTCTCTCCTCACAAGCGTTGCTACCAGAAAATTGTTGAAGGTGTATTGAGGATACATTTCTTCTTTCAAGCGATTAATGATCCCATCTGCCTTCGTTAAACTTGCGGACTTCTTCTTTTTCCAATTCAGTCATGCCCATTAATAATGGTTTGATATGCGCAGTGGCATTCCCAGGAATTCCGCATACGTCCAAGAAATATTTTGTTGCAAGCGCTCGCAGTTTAGCATCTGGATGAGTAAGTTCTGTTGGCAGAGCACCATACTCCAGCTGTTGGAACAGCTCTGGATAGGTGAGGAGAATTTCAATTTCTGCTGCATATCTCCCAGACCTCCATCCATCATTCCCGGGAACAAAAGCCTTTGCGATATACGGCCGGGGAACAGCACCATGCAAGTCTGCCATGTCCCGTGTGAACTCATATGCAAGGCACAATGTGTTTTCGGTATCTTTATCGTTATGCCCGAATACCATGAGCACTTCTGGAGTGATGCCGAATTCATGTCGTGCTGATTGGATTGCCTCAACACATTTTTCTTTGGTGTTATGGCCTTTTTTCATTGCTTTCCATACTTGAGGGGTCATGCCATCCACACCAAACCCAACAGTATCAAAACCAGCTTCGATAAGCTCTTCAATACACGCCCTATTTTGGCCTCTTGCTTCAAGAAACTGATGGACTGTGGCAAGGCCTCTCATCTTCATCTTTACAGAAGGATGGCTTTGTTGTGTTCGCTTTGCAATACGTGCGAATTCAAGCAGCTTGTTTGGTGTTTGGAAAACGTCAAGATTCGATAGATACACATTTAGTGTTCCAATGCCGAATCGTACTGCCTTCCTAGCGAGATAATCAAGATCTTTTTCAACAATGTCAAGCTCACGATACTGTTCTGGGGTCGTCTTGACAGCAGCGCAAAAGTCACATGAAAACCTACAACCTTGAGAAGTGTACAATGAAAACTCCTGCGAGAGATATTCCCTCATGGTTGTATCATCAATCCGTTCATAAGCAGGAATTAATGATGTATTTTCAGGTGGTGTGAGATCACTTACGTTGATATCGAATGTGCGTGCAAGGAGCATATCCTCATTTCCATTATGGCTGGAAGCACCGAAGAGCCTCTTGAACTGAGGGGGCGTAAGGCCAGTGATTACTTGTCCTCCTAAAAGAAAAGTTGTTTTTTTACCAGATCTTTCAATTATCACATACTGGAGGTCGATCACTTCCGGAATATACGGTGCGCCGACAAGAGTAATTCCAACAAGATCAGATGTTTGCTTATATGGCCTGATATTTTCGTCATGAACTGTGATATCAATTCCTGCCCCAAGAAGGCGCGCGCCAACGGTAAGGAGAGAAGAAGGTAGGTACACATGACCGATCGAGCTCTCACTCACTGACGGGGCATAATTATGCCTCGGTTGGACAAGATCAACAAGGGTCATGACTCAGGATATGTTTAGTGCCTTAAAAAACTCTCCATATCAGTCAATATCACTCCTCCCTATTTCGTATTTTATCTATCCCCGTTTCAATCATCCAAAGAAATTCAGCATCAGCACCTATAGAAAAGGCTTTGCGAATGGCACCCACTCTTCTGCATTACTCAGGCTTGGGCCGCCATTGGTACACTTCATCGTGATGATCAAAATAATAAATAATTACCGTTTCTCGTTCATGATCCACTTTGAAGATGAGTACAAAATGGTCATCGATATGAACACGATTAAACCCATGCAGGGGACTTCTAAGAAATTTGTATCCCCCTGGTCGCTCTCGAATCTCTGTAATTTTTCTGTCTATAATCCCTAATTGTTTTTTGTTCTTTTTTGCAAGTTTTGAGAATATCTTATCTGCCTCTTCTTTAATCTCAAGATGGTACATCTATTCCAGGCTCGTTTTGTTTAGGTTGTTGTTAAGCTGTATCTCTTCGCAAAGTTGTCTACTTGTATGCTTTTTTGTTTTTTGATGCGTTCTATGGCCTCAATAAATTCAGGCCTTAGTTCAGGCTCCTCTGCCATATCAATATATTCTGAAATAACAAATTTAATGGCTTCCCCCTTGTCCCTCAAATTGTATTTTGCCTTAACGATATTGAGCACTCTGTTCGTGCTTTCATCTAATTCTACTAACGCCTGCACCATGATAGTTCACCTAATTCAGGCTTAGTCGAGCTTATTTATAAACTTTTCGCATTTTTTTCCTGAATCAACTCCTCAAACAACAATCCTTTTCGCTTGGCAAGCTCTTTGGAAATAACATAGTTTTCTGCCTTGGTTGTTTCAATATCCTCTAAGGTTAAAAAAAACCACCCTTCTTTCTGAAAGCGAACAGCAACAAACGGCTCTGCGCCGAAGACCCTTGAGAAGTATTGAAGGTTATCAACTTGTTCTTGAGAGATGTATTGCCGGTCTGACGTTGTTGTTTTGCATTCAATAGCAAGCTTTCGAAGAAGATTCCCAACCAGAAGATCAGGGCAGGGATATCTCATTGAGCCAGATGCTGGGGTTCGCAATGCAATCCATTTCCCTGTCTGCCAGAACTGGTGCAGTAATTCCCGTTCTGCATTGATTCCTTTTGATTTTCTGGACATGGATCATAAAAAAGGAGGGCTTCTTTATAAAATTTGGTTCAGGCTTTCAAAACTGTATTTTATCCCTTATCACAAAATAGCCAAGCCATGCAGCTCCTAAGCCAATGTCAAAGATCGCCCATTGAAGATCACGATAAATATTATCAACAAACATGGTAGTGGCATACGATGGAACGTAGCCAAAGAAATAGGTGAAGCCTTGCAGGGGCCACAAAAGCCCAACCCCTGGATGTCCTGCAGCCATGTCTGCTGCGATATGCGTCAGAACGCCAAGGCCAATAAGCAAGCCATAACGTATTGGAGAAAAGAAGGGATATTTCTTCTTAAGAATTACAGCAAGCCCAGCAACAAGAAGCCCAACAAGCCCAGCGAATACAATGCTGTGCGTTATGACTCGATGGATGTTCGTTCCTAACGTCCAGTCCACAAGATGGTCTGCATCAGGGAGAATAGCGCCGAACAGAAGTAAGGCCCACTCAATGCGAGTAAGCTTGATAACCTTTGCAGCATGCCGGAGGCTTGATGCCCCTTGGACAAGCTTACCCGTCAGCCAAGCAATAATCAGATGCCCAAATCCAAATGCCATGCCCCCTACCGGCAATACCCCCTTTATAAAGTTTTCATTA
>JACOVM010000071.1 GCA_016177345.1 Candidatus Woesearchaeota archaeon
AAGAATAAAAAAGAAAAAGAGCTTACCTCTCTTTCTTATTTTCTCTTATTGTTTGGCCTGTAGTACCAGTAGTAGCCAGCAACACCTGCAAGGACTAATGCCAAGACACCAAGCATGCTCCAGACGCCACTTGTGCTAGCTTCGACAACTGAAGCACCAGTCACTTCATTGCCGGCACCGTCTTCTGATGCTGCTTCAGCAGGTGCTTCTCCTCCAAGCGTATTCTCGACAGCTTCAACGAATGCTTCTTTGCCACCAAGCTGGCCTGTTTTTTCATCATCACGCACTTTACCCGTAACACCAGACGCAACAGGTTGCGACACCGCACGTAATGTTAAGTGCGCTTTGGTAAGGAAGGCATCCTGTAAGGTGACTTCAACATCTGCCAGGCCGTCACCATTGACATCGGAAAGCGCACTCTGGCCTTCGAAAAGCTCATATTCCTGGTCACCGACCATAACGAATGCTCTCTCGTTATTGTACACTCGAGTAACAGTAACGGTTGTTGCTGAGCCATCAGGCAAGTTCACTGATTTAACCATTCGTGAATAAGCAACAAGCGCTTGGCTTGTGCCATCACTGGAAAGGCTGAAGCTTGATATCTTAGCAAGGGTAGATCCTCGTCCTCCACCGCCACCGCCAGCAGAACCGCCACCAGCGAGGTTCTCAACTACAACACTCCTTGTAAAGGTGAAGTTTGCAGCTGCAAAGGCGCTATTTCCACCACTATCGTTTGCGTTACAGTTCCAGGTGATAGTTCCTGAACCAACATTTGTTTCGCTGAAATTGACAGTCCAATTTGTACGCCCGGCACCACCAGAGCTATTACTGGTGTTTGCAGCGAAGTTACTAGCGTCACCAGTTTCAGTACCGGAACGAGTTCCACGATAAAAGGTGAGGTTTGTCAAACGCTGATCACTTGCATTGCAGACGAAACCAAAACTCGTTAATTCTGTTGAACCCCCATTAGCGGGGCTATTCAGGTACACTACAGGAAGAGCACCATTTGTTGTAAAGTTATACTTATTGGATATGTTTACTGCTTCTGTATTTGTACTGTTCGTCAATGATGTAAAGTTTGCATATCCACTATTCGAACAATTTAAGGATACGTTAAACGCAGTAAAGTTATCATCAAGGTTGAGCCTTAGAGAGACATTGGTATAATTGTTCACGGTGACATTAACCTGTCTGAATGTCTCATTAATCACCACTGAACAAAACGGGGTCGTGTCTACATTATCAGTTACCCTAAACGAATAATTAAAGGACTGATTAATGTAGTTTTCCGTCGATAAATTAATAGGAGAAAAGACCTCTACTCGGTTTGGCGGGCTATTCGCTACAAGCCAATAGGTTAGGCTTGAGGTCCCATTATTATTGGTACGATCCTTGCAGGTTACGTTATACGAGTGAAGCCCTGTTCCAGTATAGATTGCAAGTGAGTTCACTACAAGATTACTCGTGAACGCTGTTGTTGATGAAACGTTTTGTACACCATCGACTTCGACGCTACAGTTAAGATGCTGTGAAGCGTTGCCAACATCAGCAGTAGTCCAGTTGAGGGATATGGTGTTATTCTGGAATGTTCCATTAGAGACGTTTAGGCCAACTACTGTTGCAGTATTGTCTACGGTTACGTTTTGGGCAATGGCGATAAAATTGTCCCCTGTGCTATTTGTTATATTAGCAGTGAAATTGTATATATTATCACCAATAAGCGTTGAAGTAAACGTAAGGTTAAAGGTAACGTTACAGTTAGGCTCGCACGCTGTTCTAGTTATATTCGTTTGGTTGAGGAATCCAATATTAGTTCTTCCCCCAGAACGATTCGTGACATAGATGGTGACATTAATAATATTAAGAACAAGTGAGGCGTTAGTATTTATTGTAAGATTATAAGTACCGTTGACAAATGAACTGGTAAGATTAAACGCATTACCAGTCACGACAGCATTTGGTGCCCTGGTAAAATTAATGAGTGTCTCGTTATTGGATATTTCAACAGCGCTTACAAAGAAAGCCTGCACTACCATCATAACAACTGCCAAAAGAAGAGTAACCACCAGTTTTTTATTCACACGCATCACCATCTCTTTTTTTAATGTAAAAACCTTGTAGACCTTGCACAACACAAATTGTAGTGCAATATACCTTTTTCTATTCTACAAGGTGCGCCCCTATTTAAAGTTTTTCATTTTTTACAATGTTTATTACAAAGTTGACACTGGGCAGAGAAGAAAGAAGTCTAGAAGAGTACTAAGAAAGGAGTTGCAAAAGAGAACGAAAATGGAAATGAGAACGCTTACTAGAGTTAGAGACCTGTTTTTTGTACGCCCAAGCAGCTTGGATAATATCTGGTTTAGATATGGAGAACCCTTTCTGTTGGAGAAGATGCTGCATCCTCGTCGAGATAATACACTGGCAGAATTGAGTGACGTTTTGCGGCGTTGGCGTTCTTCTGCAGCGCTCGAAATCAAGGAGCGTAACTTTTGGGCGCTTTTGATCTTGATTATTGAAGGAAACGAGAACATGCTTGTATGGATGATGCATCTCTTCCTTATTCACCTGCAGTATATCAAGCTTTCTCATCTGAAGAAAAACCTCTCGCAAAATAAAGAGAGCTTGCTGCTTTGAAGCACGTGCTAATGCATCCATGATAAACGAGCCATGAACGAATTGGTAAATCATGTATTGCTGATCAAGCTCAGATGTTTTTTCAAGTTTTCCATGTATTTTTCCTTTGCCAAGATAGGCTGGGCCAATGCCGTGCTTGTTGAGAAACTGAAGCATGTGTATTTCGTGATCTATCGTATCAACCATGCTCTCTGGTCGGCGCATTTTGATCGCCACCTGCTTTTTCTTCCAAAGCCCAGTATAGATAATGCCTCGCTTTCCTTTTGAAAACCATTGGACATGGCGAATACCCCGATTCTCCAGCGCAACAAGTAATGGCATCTTCGTAATTTTATAGACAAAAAGTGTTTCGAAAGAAAGCTTCTGCTGAGCAACAAGGCTGTACTGAAAAGCGTATCTGGCAATAGCATCATGCACCTTCTGTTGATTACTCAGTGTGGAAAAAAGGAGAAGGATACACCCATCCTGCTTGAGGTGTGCTGATGCTTGGCTGAGAAACTGCTCAATAACCTCAAACCCATATTTTCCTCCGTCAAGAGCCATGTCCGGAAAAGATGGGTCTGAGGGAAGATAGGGTGGATTAAAGATAATCGTGTCAAACGCACCAAATTGCTTCCTTTGAAGTGCAGAAAAAAGGTCTGATACCAGAAAGGTGATTTTCCTATTATATTTACTGGTATTGGCACGAGCCTTGCAATAGCCAATCGCATGCGTATTTTTATCAACAGCAACAACCCTTGAAACATTCCTCTTTTTCGCTGCCTCGACAGCTTGTATGCCCGTGCCAGTACCCATATCAAGAACCATGCCTCGAGCATAATCTCTCACTGCCTGTTGAAGGAAAAAAGAATCTTCATGGGGAAGATAGACCTCAAAACCATGTAGGGTCACAACAGTATTTACAACAGCCCCCTGTACATCTGTCATGACACCCAAGAACCAAACTCTCTTTAAAAATGTTGCCTCAAAAAGAGACAAAAAAGAGAAACATTTAAATATAATGGCAACCTACGTTTATAAATTTATTGTGGTGTCCGAGACAGGCACCTTTGGGGGTTGCAAATAGTCCAGTAGGTGTTCTATTTGTGCCATAGTGGGGGAATGCACAATGATGACCTATGTAAAGAAGTGTCCGGAATGCTCCGGAATTAATCTTTTTCATAACAAAGATCGTGGCGAAGTCATCTGTAAAGACTGCGGTCTTGTCGTCGAGGACAAGATGGTGGACTTCGACCAGGAATGGCGGGAGTTTGATTCTGAAGAGTCTGAAAAGCGACGCCGAACAGGGGCGCCAATGACTTATACCCAATATGACCAAGGCCTTGGAACTGAGGTCGGACAAAAAGCAGACCTGTACCGCCTTGAGGGAAAAGACAAAAACAAGTTCTTTAGGCTCAGAAAATGGCAGTACCGCATCTCGACTGCTATCGAGCGAAACTTAAAATTAGCTCTTGCTGAGCTCAAGCGAGTATCTTCTTATCTCAAGCTGCCAAAGTCTGTCGAGGAGGAAGCAGCTCGAATCTATACATTAGCGGTCCAGCGCGGCCTTGTGCGGGGGAGATCGATGGAAAGCGTTGTTGCCGGAAGCTTATACGCCGCATGCCGACGCCATGATGTTCCTCGAACACTCGACGAGCTCAGCGAAGCATCTGGCATTGAGAAAAAAGAAGTTGGAAGAACCTATCGCTTTGTAACGAGAGAGCTTGGCATAAACATTCTTCCGTCGAATCCAGCAGATTATATTGCGCGATTTGCCTCGTCATTGAAGCTCAGCGCAGAAACACAATCACAGGCTATCGAGATCCTTGAGTCTGCTCAGAAGGAAGAGCTTACCTCGGGTCGGGGGCCAACCGGTATTGCTGCAGCCTCACTCTATGTATCAGCGCTCATTCATGGAGAGAAGCGTACGCAGCGGGAAGTTGCTGATGTTGCTGGAGTAACCGAGGTTACTATTCGTAATCGTTACAAGGAGCTCCTTGATCGTCTTGGCCTGGAAAAGGATATTAAGAAGACGAAAAAGAAGAAGGAGTAAAGCCAAGAGAGAGTATGGTTATTTTTTATCACTTTTTAGTGACAAAAAACGATACATTTATATAGTAGTTCATAGTTACTTCTAGAAAAAGGTAAAAAAAGAGGTTCCAATGGCATTTTACGACAGGCTTAAAACAACAGCAACCTACGCTCTTTGTGGCCTAGCAGCCCTGGCTGCGCTCAAAGTGTTAGGGCCGCGAAAAGCAGAGGCATCTCCCCTCGACAATACCCTTATTTACGCAGCGCCTAATTTCTCAGTAAGCACCGCTACCGACTTTGAAGAACCTCACTTCGGCCTTACCGGCGGATTAAAAGTGAATAACAAAAAGGACCATGGTGTAAGTATTGATGCCTCTCTTTATGGCTTTGACGAGCAACAGATTGGAAAAATCGGCGCAGCTTGGAGGCCAATGCTTCTTGGAAATAACTATGATCAAATACGATTACCAGTACGAGCAGGCCTTGTCCTAACCCGCGGCGGAGAAAAACAAGTAGACTTTGCTCCCAGTATTGGCCTTGAAGGCCTTTTTACCATAGGAAACTTTGTTCTCACGGTAGAAGCAGGAATTGACAGCACGTTTAAAGGCGGCGGGTTTAAGGAAGCGCCAGATGTTGGAGTTTACGCCCTTGTCGGTGGCTGCTTGTAACAAGCATTAAGAAAACAAGAGAGTTAGCGAAGGGATGAAAAGGCAACTTTTCTTTTCTCAAACTCTACAACCTTTCCATTTTTTACAATAACTCCTTCTTTTTGCAAGAGTGTTATTTTCTTTACGGTGCCATGGGCAAATCCACCAACGCCGCCATCACTCTTTACGACTCGGTGGCACGGCACGATGGGAGCGTGAGGATTCTTGTTAAGCGCGTTGCCAACAGCGCGATACGCTTTGGTATGAAGAGCATAGGCAATATCCTTGTAGGTTGCCACACTGCCACGTGGAATTTTCTTGGTAACCTTCCAGACACGTTCAGAAAAGGAAGAAAGCATCATTAGCAAAAGTGCAAGACATCTACATCGTTAACAAAAGAGTAGGACATCTAGGACATCTAAATGCCGTGGGCTTCTTTCAGCGCAAGAAGCATTTCATCCTGCGGTGCCATTACCATTCTTCGAGGAGCCGGCTGGCGTTCCGCAAGTACCTTAGCAACCTCGATTCCATTGCCTTGGGGAGTGAGGACAGGACGCTCAAGACGATCAAACATGGCAAGAGGTGATGGTTGGCCGTCAGAATCAGGGTAGTCACGCTCGGCATGAGATGACCCTGTTGGGGCTGAACGAACTGGTGCTGAAGCGCGAGAGAAATATCGGCCCTGATCCTGATGACGCTCCTGATGAGTGCTCTCCTGACGAGGATTCATTTCTCGATTCGCCTCTGCAAGGAGTGATGTCTCAACAGAGCCAAGAGAACGTTCAGCACGCCCATGATTATTATCATTACCATTATCATGATTGCCACGATCAGCACGAGCACCATATATGTAGCGCTGAGGCATCCTTTGAGTGGCTGGGGCGGATGTGACGCTGGACTGCCCCTGTTGAACAGCCTGTTCATGAACATCCTGTTGATAATCACGCCCCTGATCTGAAACAGGATGGCGCGCTTGTGCTGATGGCATTACCATTTCTGCAAAAGCAACAGGGTGCGGAGCTGAATACCCTTTACGATGCTCCACCACGGCGTTCACCGCACTGAATGGAAGTTTTAATAGCCAGTTTGTTCTCAAGAACAAGGTTTTGGAATGTGCTGAGAAAAATCCCCAGCCAAGATCACCAATCATAAGGCCAAGAAGAAAATAACTCACGCCTGTTAATAGGAGAAAGGTGGTGACAGACAAGGCCACTGATTTCTTCGCAATGGTGATGAGAACGATAAAAACAAGGCAATAAAAGGAGAATTGCCTCCAGACTGACTTCTGGACAGTACCCACCTCTTTTTGAACCATACAAGAATTAGAGCTTATCCTATTTATATTGTTTGTGATCAATCAGGTTTATGAAGTAGGTTTACCTCCTCTGCAAGAATAGTAACACCATGTTTTCCATGTTCAACACGCCCGGTGACCTCGACAAAAGCCCCTTCTTCAGAAACTAAGGGGATTGACAAATTATCAAATATCATGACCGAAACAGCCTGTTGTGGAATCACATCCAATCGGATTGCATGATCATAGCTTGTCATTTTTCTAATCGGGCCAATAATTTTTACAACTTCCCCATCGCGAGCAAAAGAAGCTGAAATAGAAGATGATTCTTGAAGCTCCATGGTTTGGACGAGGAGAAACAGAAAAAAAATGCCAACAATAGACGATGTTAAGCTCAGGTTAATAAGGTGGCGTTCTTGCATAGGGCATCCCAATATATTTTAAAGAATAACAGTTTATATAATCATGCCTTCAAAAATTGGAAAGAGCACTAAAGAGATTAGAAAGACAATTGATCATGCCATACTTTTATAAATGCGACGATTTCCCGCCAGGAGATGGGTGAAAGAACAATATCAGAAAGAATAGCTGCTCTGCGCCGTCTTCAACAGAAACATACCTATCGAGTTCTTGTAGTCAATGGCCCTCAGCGATTATTTCAAAACCTGACCAGGCAGTTAAGGGAAGAGGGGTATTACGCTGAAGAGCTCGGCGGGCCAGATGTCCTTGCAACAGGGCTTTCTCTTGACACGCTTCTGGATAAGATTAAAAAGAGCGATCCAGAGATGCACAGTACGATTGCAGCTTGCTTTGGAGATGTTCAGCCCGCTTTTCAAGACGAGCAGCTTCCTGATTTTGTGTTCGCAAATTATCGCGATGCAGAGGAGGGCATTATCGCCTCGCTCTGCTCCGGGTTTGTCTACCGAAAAGCGCAAGGGTATGAACCCCGTGATATTGAACCAGTTATGGCTTCCCTGCACTATCATGATGAGCATGCTCTTCATGCAGCCATTCAGCTCGGACAAGCATACAAGCTCTTCTTTTATGAGTACACCTCTTTTATTCATGAGGTAAAAGAGAATGGAATGCTGCCCGATGATATAGCAGCGAAAATGGATTGCATTGGCGAACGGCTTTACCTCATTGCACATTACGCAAGAGAAACAGCCCCATCAGATCAAGAATTACAACAAGGCATATCTTCTCTTTATGATGAGCTTCAAGCGTATAAGCTGATGTACAAGCCAATTGAGCAGGACCCCCTTCTCGAAGAGCTGGAGATACGGCTTTGCGGAGCGTACAACGGGGTGTTTCATAAACTGCTAGAAGACGAACCAACCCGACCAGGAACAAGCCAGCCAACTTACAGCGGAGAGGTGATGCGGCGAACACGCGTGATGCGACAAACACGCACAGTAATCAAACAAATTGAGCACTTTCGCCGCCGTAGTGATGGGGGCAGTATCGCTATTGTTATCTCCGGCAGTGATGGGCTGCAAAATATATATGTCCAAACAGTTGATGATCTCGTTGTTGATGGGGGTCAAGAAGGCCAAGAGGAATCAGACCCCTCTCGTTATAGTCTTCAACAAGGGCTGTTTGCCCTTACTGGCTTAACAGCAGCAGAAACCGCATTATACCTCCAAAAATTAGAGCACGGGGGGCTTCGGCACATTATACTTCTAAATGTGAACGCAGATCACAAAAGTATCCCACCTGAAATGATTGAAGCAGGAATTCTCAACTATGTTCACTTCCACCATGACAAGGAAGAAAGTATGAGAAAAGTGACAGTGCAGTAGAGGGGATCGTGGACTTCACTTGGCGGCATTGGTCCTTATTATTACCTTCGTATTATTACTTACATTTGATTACCTTTATTTCAACCCAAAACTATATAAATCTCTTCAAGATGAAAGGCATTATGGGGAAGTATGATTATAAAACAACTAGCGATATTTCTGTTCCTAAAGAGATTATCAGCCAGGTTGTTGGCCAGGATGCGGCAGTAAGGGTTATCAAAAAAGCCTCTCTTCAACGCAGGCACGTTCTGCTCATCGG
>JACOVM010000072.1 GCA_016177345.1 Candidatus Woesearchaeota archaeon
AAGGTTAAAAAATGTTCCACCAACCCTGAAGTCGGTTCCTCGTAATGTTTCAGCATTGACGGGATAAAGTGCATCTGGGCCGACAGTAGCAACCCCTGTTTGGGTATGAACCATGTATGGTCGTACATAGCTGCCATTGTGATCCTTGCCAAATTGACTGTTTGCTCCGAAATGCTCAATCATGTGGTCACTTGTTCTATTATGTACATCTGCAGGAACATCATTTTTAGCATAAACTGCGCAAAATTCAGTTTCTGTATCGAGAAGTCCTTGCATCTTCGGGTCTTCTCCTCGTACAGGTGATTTTCCAAAATGCAGGTCTATCCTTTTGGTTAAGTCCATGGTATTCCTCAAAAGCGATAGCAACTGAGTTGTATTTAAACCTTTGTCATGGATGGGCTTGAGCCGGGAGGTAAAAGAAGTACGATGCAAGGGTTGGCTAAGCGTTAGCGATGGCTAAGGTTTATAATAAACCCTATTTCAGAATCACTCATTTTAGTAGCTATCCGTAGGTTATAACACATTGTAAAACGGAGCACCATGGCGCAGATTATTGAGATAGGCACATATCATGATGACCAAGAAGGGCCGAGTAGGCTGGAAAGAACACTTACAGAGCTTACTCCAGACATCGTGATCTGTGAAGGTTTTCAGGGTAAGCTGGATGGCCATGCAAAGTATATAGAAATGCTTACTAAAGCGCTAACGAAAAGCGTCGCTTTAAGGTCAAAGGCTAAAAAGGCAAAGGCGAGAAAATGGCTAGATTATGAGCGTACTGCTTCTTATGAAGGGCGGGTCTCTAAGGGATACTGTGCTTTGGCTGGAAAAAGATTCATCTGGTTTAATGATGCAGGAAAAATGGTTAGTGATGAAGAGCGAGCGTTGAATGTTCAACGAGCTGTTGCTTTCTTTGGTAAGGAAGATCCAGATAGAATAATGAGAGTTATGTCAACACAAGCTCATCGTCTCTATCATGCATTGAACCTCGCGTTTAACTCTTCAGATCCTTCTCCAGAAATAATTCTTGCTGATCGCGTTCCTAATTATTACAGTAATAGTATGGTTGGGCCACGAGATGAACACATGGCTAATGCGCTAAAATTAATTGTAAACGAAAATCCTGATACTAGGATAGTGGCTGTTGTTGGCTATTTCCATCTTCTTCGAGATCCACGACAGCTCAGTTTCTACCAGCGAACAAGCGAATTGAATCCGGAACGGCGCTTGATAGCGTAATCTCAACAAAAAGCTTAACAAAAACAATCCAAACGATCCTTAAAACCATGCTTCGCAGAACATTCCTCAAAGCCGTAGCTGTTCTCCCTTTTGTAGGTTTACCTAGTGTTGGAGAGGCAAAGCCTAAATCTCCTCAACCTGATTCACTTAGGTATGACGTTTCATACCTCTGGCATCCTGATCTTGAAGCAGTGTTGGATTATCGCGAGAAGGTAGAAGAACTTCTCGGCCCAGAAGTAGCGCGTGAGCTTCGCATTGTAGTGGGGCGAAAAAATTATGGCCTCATCTACGATCGCAATGGCTCGCAAGAAAGAGCAGCAGCTACAGCAAAGCATCATTCGAAAATTCTTAAAGCAGCTGACTTAGAAGCAGCTCTTGAAATGAGGGATGAAGGATATGACTACTTGTATAATGTGAGCTATGGCCTTGGATCAAATCTTGCTCAGTTAAAAAAAGATTTTGCAACGGTATCACGAGCGTTTGGCGTGGAGGTTGGAAAGAACTTATTCATCGAAGAGGCTGGCGAGAGCAAGTACATCTTGGTGTATCATCGTTACGGGCGCCGTGAGTCTGCTGGAGAAACTGCCAAGAAACACGCAGCCATCCTTCGAGAGCATGGCCTTAGTGCTGCCATTACCCCAGAACAAAATAATTCTGCAGTGCATGACCTTCGCGGCATGACTAACGACGAGCGAGAAGAGCGAAAGCCAGTACAGCCTGCACCATCTCCTCCTCGGCCATTGCCTGCTCCCCGGCCAACTGGTGGAAATCTCGAGCGTCTTGTTGAAGAGATTGTTGCGGGCTATCGAAAACGGCATAAAGATGCTGCCGATGAAAGGACTGCATGGTGTGTTTATGATTTCACAACAGGACAAAAGCTTGTTTCTATTAATGAAGATGTTCCGATGCAGTGTGCCAGCATGGTCAAGCCGCTGGTGGCGTTAGCTTATTTTCATCAGGTGAATGCAGGAAAACTTCATTATGGAAAAGAGGCTCGCCGAAAAATGGAACGTATGATCCAGAAAAGCGACAACGCGGCAACAAACTGGATTATTGCTCAAGCAGGCGGTGAAAAAAGAGTTGATGGCATTATCGAAGATTATTACCGGCATATTCTTCCGCAGACTGATGTTCGTGAACGCATTCCAGCTGGGGGAGCAACGTATCGCAATAAGGCTTCAGCGCATGATTACAGCCGTTTTCTCTACGCGCTCTGGCACAACCAGATTCCTCATGCTGCGGAGATTCGGCGATTGATGGCATTACCTGGGAGAGATCGTATCTACAGCGGCGTTCCAGAAATCCCACCAGGAACTGAGGTGTACAATAAAACAGGAAGCACAGCCAGGCTTTGTGGCGACATGGGGATTTTAGTTGCTGATGGAAAACAGAGGCGAGAGCATCCTTACATCTTGGTTGGAATTATTGAGAAGGCCTCACGAACAAGAAACTATGGTGCATGGATTCACGATCGTGGAAACCTTATTCGCCGAGTGTCTGGAGCGGTATACCAAGACATTATGAAAAGGCATAGCTGAATATCTTCTGACTAACAAACCTTTAAATACCTCGCGGTAGTTTTCTTCTATTAGTTTCGTGTTTGCCTATGCCTGCTGATCGTATCATATGGACCTTTCCGAACTTGAGACTCTTGGGCCTGAGGAGCGCATTAAGCAGATTCAGGAGCTGGAGATTACGAAGAGGACTGAGATTCAAGTTCTCCATCAATTGCTAGCTGAAGCTCTTGCTGAACTGAACATCAAGCTCGAAAAGCAGAGGCTTCCTATTGACCAGTTGAAATCAGCCCATATTTCTAACCTTGTTTCTGAAGAAGAGCGGGAAATGTTTCGGCTAAAGCAGTTTGTTGTAAAGGCAAAGCAAACTGGTGAAGAGGGGGTTGCTGATGCTGATACGTCTAATCCTGCCCAGCCAATCCCTGTTGGCTTGTCTCGTGCTGAAGAAAAATTGCTGGAACAAACCGTTATGGAAGAACAGCCTTTTCGAAGGCAACGGAGAAAATCATCGACATCTCAATCGTCAGCATCTTTTTCAGAAGAGTATCAAGCACGTGAAGAAGCAGTGATTCCACAGTATGACAAAACACTGTCTTCTGCTTCAGCATCAGCCTCAAGCTTTTATCAAAGCCAGCAGAGCCAATCTAGCCATGTTATGTTTATCCAGGGCATTATTGCTCTTACTGATCTTGATTATCGGCTGGGGAAAGAGGAACGATTGAGTGAAAAAGACCTTTCCGAGTTTTACAAGATCAAAAAAGACTTTGAAACAGCGCGGCAACAGGAGTTTGTTGGCGTTAATGAGCAACTGCAGTGCCAGATCGATATTGGCGAAAAACTTATAAATAAAATCCGCTATAATCTCTAGTATGATCTTTAATGACCGGGAAGGGTATAATTATGGGCATTCTCTCGATCGTGAATATATCGGAAATGCTTCTCCTGAGTTCGTGAGTGGTTATAACGGTGGCACGACAGACTTGATGCAGCAGCCAATAGGCGAGCCATGGGGGGATAACGCGCTCAAAAAAATGGAAGTCAAGGCAGAGTTCGGCTCTGGAAAAGAGCCTGGCAGGGCGACACTCACGACTCGCCAAATTGGCCAAACCATTTCTGAAGGCCGCGGGCTTGGAACGTTTATTGAGAGCCTTCCTGCAGCAATCCGAACTGGCGCGAGCAGCGTCGAGCTTTCACTTAATGCAGGAGAGATGGGCACTGGCCCTGATTTCTACACGAAGGAAAAATTACAGGAAATCAAGGACATTGCAAAGGCAAACCAAATCGAGCTTGCCTCTGTTCACACGCCTGTTCAAGTTGTTGGAAACATGTCTGGCTTTGACCACCGTTCTGGATTTAGTGACGAGACACGCCATATTCAAACGAATGAAGTTAAGAAAGCAATCCTGTTTAATGCAGAGACAGCCGAGGGGGGTGCTGTGGTTGTTCATACTGGAGAATTTCAGCGAACCATGTTTGACAAGCCATGGGCAAAAGACCAGAAAACTGGGGAATACCTCTTCAAGGCATATGAAGAGGAGCCAGAGAGGTTCATTGCTTACATTGTTGACGACAGAACCGGCCAGATCATTAACACGGTAAGGAAGACCCAAGTGGTGTATGAGCCAGTCTATCAAACAGCAAAAGACCTTAAGATTGTTGGTGAAAAAGACCCATCAGGCCATAGCCTTCATGAAGAGGATTGGGTGGACATTGAGGGGAGGTGGATTGATCCAAAAAATCTTGATCGATTGTTTGATCGTGTTCCCATCTGGGATCCTGAAAAGACCCAGTTTAAGGTTCAGCAGCTGACATGGGATAATTTTGTCGAGCGCGCCCAACGCTGGAATAAGCTTCACACAGATGAGATAGCTCGGGATCCAAGCCAAAGAAAGGTTCCTGAAGAAATGTTCATCCAGACCCAATTGGAAAACCGCGAGCTTCAAGCGCGAGGCTCTTCCTTGTATCACGCAAAATATTATGAGCTGCACAAGGAATCGTACGAAGCATTGAGGGAGGCGCTAAAGCATTATGAAGACTTGGATAAAAGCCTTCCGGAAGATGAGAAATGGAAGCTGCTTCGCCCCCACCTTCCTGCGCGTATCGGTTCTGATATTGTCCCTCCGAAGATGGTTCCTATCCCGGAGATGATCAAGCTGGAGCTTCGCCGTTCTCGTGATGAGATGAGGTACACCCATGAGGCCTCTGCTGCTGCTGACGCTCAAGCAGCCCAGACAAGAGAAGACATGAGGCATATGGAGGCTGTTGAAAAATATGCGCTTCAGAAGTCAGCAGAATCATACGCCGAAACTGCTCTTTTTGCTTATGATACCACAAAGGCGAGAGGGTTCAAGCGGCCTATTTTTGTTTCACCAGAGAATATCTTTCCAGAACACGGATATGGCTCTCATCCCGAGGAGCTCCGGGAGCTTGTTGAAGTATCTCGCGAAAAGATGGCAGAGCACCTCATGGAAAAAAGGCACATGAGTGAGCACAGGGCTAAAAAAATTGCGGAGCAGCACATTAAGGCAACGCTCGACACTGAGCATATTGGCATGTGGAAAAAACATTTTCAGCGTCGAGAGGGAGAGGGGGAAGATGCGTTTACTAATCGATTTAATTCCTGGTATCTAGATCAGGTAAAAAAACTGGAACGGTCAGGTGTTATTGGCCACCTGCATATCGCTGATGGTTTTGGATATGGTCATGCGAACCTGCCGCCAGGCGCCGGTACCTTTCCTGTTGTTGAAGCAGTGAATTACCTTAAATCCAAAGGGTATAAAGGGGCTTTCCTGTCAGAAGGTTATGGAGATGCGCCGCGCATTCTCACCCAGGCATGGAAGGCGTTTGGCAGCCCAATCTATTCTGCTATCGGCCCTATTCGCCCAGCAACGCCGTTGGGCGCAAGATTCAACGATGTACAATATGGATACTTTGGAAGAAATTTCCCTCCGAACTACATTTTTGGCGCGTATTCTCCATCAAACGAGTGGACCCTGTGGAGCCAGACACCGATGGAATGATGTATCAGCTCTGTTCTGCAGTGTCATAAAAATCCGCTGAAAGCGCCTACCTTGAGCTGGCTGATATCGCGAAATCAGGGGCGATATCATCTATCGCGGAGAAAAGATGGCTGTTGATGAGGTGAAAGAAGCACTTGCATTTGCTGAACAGCTCCGCAAAAAATTGTCAGTGGTGTTTTTGAAAGAGTAACTTTTTTGGTGTTACATGGTTGGTTTAATCTCTTCAACTTTTGTTCTATCATCACATTGAGTAACTAAGTGAAATATTTGATCTCCTTCAAGCTTTTGATGATATACTATCGCACAACTAAAAGGACTATTCTCACTATGAGACAAGAATCCTTCAGGAACAGAAAAGCGATAATGAATCCCATTTAAACCTACACTAAACATTTTTCCTTTAGGATTAACCTTCCTTAATCCAATGTATTCTAAGGGTTTGCTTCCCTCAAAAAAATATCTTTGAAAACCGATTCCCTCAGCAACATGAGCGTTTATAAGTCCACCATCATCATGATAAAGAAAGACAGTCCTTGCTCTAAACTCAACTTCTGCTTCAGAATCGGCATAATGGATACTTGCCACCAATTTTGATTTTCTTCCATTGTCATCAATAAGGCTAATTCCAACATTCCCGTCTCTTCCAATCTTTACTTTATGTCTCCCTTTAATTATCACTAAACGACCCCATTTGTTAAACTCTTCTGGATCTTCTTGCCATCTCCGTATAAGATTCTGAGTAACTTCTATCCTATATGCCTCATAGTCAAAACTTTCAGACGCCTCATACATTTGACTAGCTTTCTCTAATCTTTTACTTTCTGTATAATCAGGAGTTCCAGTTGAGGTAAGAATTAGTCTTTTAGAAAGATCGAAATGATAAACTTCTCCCTCATGGTGGACTGATAAAAAGATAGTCGATGCACACCAAGTTGGAATTGATGCGTTGGTATTACAATACCTAATTCTTCTTTTTTTATCTATTTCATCAATAAAAACACCAGAGCAATTATCCAAGATTCTCTTCCTTAATTCACGATAGGTAAAGTACTCTTTTGGGTGAAAAGCTGATGTCCGTACAATCTTTCCATCTGAAGTCCAGTTCACTTGTGCTTCTTTGGCAGTCAATTCAATTTTAGCATCTAAGAATCGTGGTGCTGGTTTGGGGAGATAGACTGATGTACCAGAGACTCTACCAACACGAACAGAGTATTGCATCAATCCTGATTGCCTATGGACGTGCCCTCGGATTCGCTGCTGTAGCAACCCTTCCAGTATGATGCCAACCCGTTGAAATTGTTTGTAGTTGGTATTTCTCAGAATATACTCTAAGGCATCAATAAGTTGGTTCCCGACCATAAGTCCAGTTTGATCAATAACTGCTTCATGGAAATCTGAACAATATCTCTTCATTCCTCTTCTTTTGACTTCACGCAATATTTTCTTTTCTAATGAAGTGGCCATTGTTTATTTCCTCAATGGTCATGTCCACCTTTGGTTGTTTATAAAACTTCCCCGTCACTCATTTTCTTCCACTTTCCTGGCAGTCTCATTTCTGACAGTCTCCTCCAGCTGGCTGATAATATTTTCAAGAACAGCCCAGGCCTGCGGATCGATGGCGATACCATACTTCCATGACACTTGTTGGATCGCCAGGAATCGCGCCCGATAGTTGTCGATGATCCAGCCTAATCCATTCCACTGGTTCTGCTTTGCCGACTCATCATGCGCGTCGATAGTGTCTTGCAATTCAATAAACGCAGCAAGCTTCGTTTGTACTTCATCAAGGGTCCCATATATGACAAGGTAAGGTTGTTTCTTTGCCTCATCATCCAGAAAGGTCTCTCCTGATTCAAGAAGGTAGCCATCATCTTGGGTCGTGATGTTCAGGACGACCTGGTCAGCGACTGTTGGATGAACAGGATCAAGAACACGGCGAAGCGTCAGCGATTCGCCAGTATTGAGCACGTAAAGATCACCTGTCATCCGATCTTCTATCAAATAATCATTATACAGCATCTTGACAGGCTGCTTGCAGATCCTCTCCAGATCGCTCTTCAAGAGCTGATACAAGTCAGAAGGTGGCGGAGGTGAAGGTCCATCATGGTGCTCAAGCTCCTCCTCTTCAGGCTCTTGATACGATCGCACTGCTCTTTCCAATGTTCTTTTCCAATCTAACCTGCCTTTCTTATCTGGCTGCTTTTCATCTTTTTGGAGGGCCTGCTCTATTGTGGCAGGGGGAGAAGCAGGTAGCGGAGTTTCAGGAGTGGGATCTTGCCTCATGGCAGCATACAGTGCAGCAAGACCGGCTGCCCCCATGCAAAACGCTAATTTCTTGTTAGTCATGAAAAGGAGCAAAAAGGAGGTGTATATAAACCTTGTTCTTGACAGGGCAGAATGAACCGCAATATTAATAACGTTTGTGTGGTGTATGTTTCTCATGCCGACCTATCGCTATCCGCTGCTGTATGGGGACACGAATCTTCAAGATGTCTTTACCTATCTTACCGTCTCATTTGAGGCTCTTTTTGTGCTGGAAGGAATAAAACCAGGCATCAGAATTTCTGTTCCGGAACATCGCTTATATGATGTTAAAGCATTCTGCCAAGCTCATGGCTTGGTGATGGATGTGTCAGAGTTTAAGGTTGTAAACTCTATAACTGGGGACAAGCAATTTGCGAATCTTGGGTATCGCATCAGAGCAGATTCTTCAATAAAGGGTGACGTTTTTGCTTATCTTTCCTTGCATGCTGATTGGGTGAGGGCTGCAAAAGAGGCTGATGCAGGAAATGATCATCGAATGTTTGGCATCGAGCTTGGCTATCCGTCCTGTTGTGTGTCATTCTACGAACGCCATGCACGGGAGGAAATGAAGAAAGAAAATGATTATATCTTGCCTCTGCTGAGAAACTCGGCATCCTTCTTTTTTGAAAATAATATTATCCCCCGGTATTTTGACATTGGGGTACTAAGCCATTTTCCCTGTTCTTTCGGCTGCAAGGAATCGAGGGATATGGCGCGGCAGCTTCTTGCTATTGTTGCCAGGTATTCTGAAGGGCTTGCCTCTTATGTGGCAGGAATTCTAAGAATACCTGTGGTGATGACGGAGCATGATGGGGCCCATCTTCTCCACCATTCGCAGGCAGATGGGTACACCATGAGTTATGGTGGCGTCCAAAGCACAGTGGCAAATCGCCTTCATTACGATCTTGAGCGGCAAAAATCCATACCTTTAAATAATCCAAATCTTATTCTTTTCTCTTAACAAATCCAATGACAATATCAATGGTTTTAAAGGATACCAGAGGATATACCAAAGCAGATTTGCTCTCAGCAATGGGGTATGCGCATATTCAATATAGCTATTATCTTCTCCAGCCCCCAGTGCATTATCTTGGGCTTCAAGGATTACGTTATTTTGAAGATCTAGCCAATGATCAGAGTTGACAATACCGATTCCAAGATTCACGCGATTCAAGCAATTAATTAGCAAGATAGATTGTAAAATAGAATTCATTATAAAATAGAATTCAAAAGCAAATAGAAGCAAATAGAATTCAAAAAGAGGTGAGGTATGTATCGTGCTCTGCAGCGTTCTGTTGCTTCAGCGATATCATCAAGGGTGGCATCGTCAGAACGTGTGCCTGATGTTTCATCATTGCAGGCTGTTCCTCAGACTATTCCTTTGCTGGAGACTGCACCACTGCAAATCCTTTATCATAATCAAAATCTTTTTCACACTTTTCTTGAAATCAACGATGCTCTTGAGGTATTGTTTGTCTTAGAAGGGTTAAGGCCTGCGTGCAGGCAGCTTGTTCATGAGGATGATGTCCATCGTGTTGTTGGATTTTGTGAATCCTCTGGTCTTCATTGGGAATTGTCTGATTTCAAAATCCTCAAAGACCAAGAGCTTCTTGTTGTGCCGGAATACCCGGGCGACAGCCACTATTTTGTTTATTTATCAAGAAACAAGGAGGTATGCCAGCTTGCTAAGTTCTATGAGGCAACAAGAAATGATGCCCTGTTCGGTGAAGTATTGGGATACCCTCAATGCTGTGTTCGCTTTTATATCAGCAACTATGCCAGGGCAGCGAAGCTTCGGGATGATTATACCTTAATGAGCATTGCTAATACTCATTTTCAGCCAAGCTTTGTAACCAATAATATGGCAAGGTTTTTTTCTGTTTCCCTCATTAGCCACTTTCCCTGTTCGTACAACTGTCCAGAAACAGAAAAGATGGGCAGTGCGTTTTTTGAGTGCCTAACAGCGCATAACTCTTCGCTTGCAGAGTATGTCAAAGAGGTTCTTCAAGGGCCGGTGATCAGCCATGCATCAACAGGGGTTCATCTTTTGAAGGGAGCGAAGGCTGTTGGAAGCACGATCTGGTACAAGGAGCCGTGGCTGACATCGCCAAACGAGATGCATGCCACACTGCGCTTGTGCAACAATATAAAGTATCTTGGAAGAAACCATATCCAGCTCTGCCAGGATGGCCATGTTGTTGAAGATGTTTCTGGAGATCATGTCGGGTTTGTGATGTTTGAGTGATCGGGGAATTTTAATTTTCTAATATTTTTAGGATATTTTCGGAAAATATCTTATTTCTTGGAATAACTTGGATTAGGCCCGTACTTTTCTCCACATTCTTTGAAAGCCTTCCAACTTTTGTTGGGCAGAACATATAAATGGCATATCTTGTTTTTTTTCTTATGGAGATTCAGTATACAACTCATGCTAAAGAGCAGTTGATGGCAAGAAAAATAATGGAAGTCTGGATTGAGGAAACGATCAAATACCCAACGTACGCTGTACACATTGGCTACAAATACTATGCGATCAGAAAACTGAATGGTTTCACGCTCAAAGTCGTTTACACAAAAGAAAACTATATAAAGGTCATCACTGCCTATTTTATATCATGAAAATACGCTATGATCCGGACGCTGATGCAATATACATTGGGCTCCTTGATGAGGTAGTTGACCACACAAGAGAGGTTGATGCAAATACTCTTCTCGACTTTAATAAGAAAGGGATGGTTATTGGGATAGAGCTGCTTTTTGTCAAAGAAAAAAATCCGAAAATTTTGGAAGAATTCCAAGTTGAGGGAATAATTTCGTAAATTGCTATCTCTATTTTGAAATTTTTTCAATACTCATATGATTTCTTCCAACTTTTCTTAGGCAGAACATATAAACCCTATTTTTCTTGATTATCGTATGAAACTTTACGTTATTAAACTGTGTCATTATCCTCGTTCAACCTTCAGCTCCATTGACTTTGATAAGCTTCGATTTTATATTCGAAAAACATTGAAGTATGGCACGTTTGTTAAGATGAAGTATAAAGAAGCTTACCACTTTGCTTATCATTCCTCTTTTTCCAGCGGTTTTTCAGTGTATGTTCTTATCGGTTGGCAGGAAAATCAGTTACATAAGGAAAACATTAATGCAGTTATTCTTGAGAATGAGAATATTGATGAAAAACGAGGGCATCCGGTATGAGAGTCACCTTTACCTCTCATGCCTTGCCGCGGATGAGCATAAGAAAAATTTATGACGATGACATTATGGATACTCTTCGATCGCCAGACGTAATCTATAAGAAGCATGGAAAATATTTTTTTAGGAAGAGTATTGGTCGAGGAACTATCGAGCTTTGTTGTGAGAAAACAGAAAGGCATATAAACATAGTGACTCTCTATTGGGTGTAACATGAAACTAACCTACGATAAAGAAGCAGACGCCATCTACATTGAGTTCCAAAAGGGAAATTTTGCAAAAAATAAGAAAGTTGACGATTTTATTATCCTTGATTATGATGCTAACGGCTGCTTGCTGGGGATAGAATTGTTAAACGTTAGTAAGCAATTATCTATGGAAACGCTAAGGGACAAGCAGATCGTTCAATGTTAAGCAACTTCTTCATTTTTTTGGTGCTTGGTCTTACTTTTCCGCAACCACAACTGCATTGCAACGCTGTTCTTCAATAAAGCCATATTGGCGGATATCTTTTTTAACCCTATCAGAGACCATGGACATCATGGCATTCCATTCTTCTGGTGTTGGCGGCGGAGTAAAATAATCTCGAAGGCTGTTCACGTAGTCGAGATACTCCATTCCGCTTGATGAGTGATATTTTGACTCAAAGCGCTGCACCTCTTTTATGATGAACGGCGGCAGAAACTTTTGGATGGTATCTGCGTTTATTTTTTGGTGCCTTCTATCGACGTTGCTTCGCTTTGCGATTCTCATCTCAATATCTTGAAGAAAGGCTATTGTTCGTGGCCTATCCTTGAGCGTGTGGAGCGTTAGAATAAGCCTGCCATGGGGGCGAAGGCAGCGATATGCTTCGGCAAGTGCTCGCCGTGGATGATCTATAACATGGAGTGTATGTGACATAATGATTGTTCCAAATTGTCCGTCACGAAATGGAAGCTCTTCTGCATTGCCTTGGAGGAGCTGAAGAGCCATGCCTTTTCGTTTTGCTTCTTGTGCGCCGATCTGGATAAGGCCTGGAGAAGAGTCAATGCCAACAAGCACCCCATGTTTGCCTGAAATGGTTGACATCGCAAGGCGAATGAGAAGATCAGCATTGCCGCAGCCAACATCGAGAACAGGATTTTGTTTGTCAATGATGCGCTTCATCGCCTCTAAGTGGATATCTACTTTTGGGGTAAGGCTTAGGTTGAAGGCTTTTCTTTTTTTTAATGCTGAATCGTTCTGGTACATCCGAAGTGGCAGGTCCATGTTCATGGAGAACTGCCTTGTTTTTTTAATGTTATTGGATTCTTAATGTTTTGTAGAAGCTCTTTTCACATTTTCAGCCGTAAAGTCCTAGTTTTGATTAAAAAACACTGATTCAGGGCGCCGCCATGGTTTACGTTGAAAGCTCTCTTTTTCTCCCCACCCTGCCCGGGCGAGGTGGGGAGAAAAAGAGACCTAAACTTTGTTTAAGCACAGCGGCGCCCTGAATAAAGGAGAGACTTTCTACGAAGACCTTCTTTGATCACCGCTCATTGTTATTCATCTCCCAATCTCCAGTGTTCCAGCATGTGAACGTACTCTTCAGACCCATCCCCGCCATGGATTCTGGCAAAGTGGAAGTATTCGTGCCAGTATACTCGTTGTGGATCTGGGTCATTACTCCTGATTCGTGCAGTCTTGTCATCGTTGTATCCTGGTGTGCAATAGCCTCGAATGTTCAGGCTACCCATCTGGTGGGGCTGAAGAACGGTGGTATCGATGAGTGGCGCAATGAACACCATGGGCGCATTTGGCTTCCAAGGGCCATCCTTTGCTGCTTCCTGGTTTGTCACGTACCCCACTTTTTTTCTGTTATCCTTTCTGTTCTCAGAACTGGTAGCAGAATATGCAGAAGTGGTTCTTGATTCACTTGTGGAAGTTGTAGAAGCATTGCCGTGTTCCCGCGCTGGCGTTACTGGGTGATAAGAAGGGATGACATACCTATCTGGACTAAGATACAAAGAGGTTGTTGTGCACTCTACTAGTTCATCTAGCGTCGTGCTATTTTCTGATTGCTCAGCACAGGATTCATGATTTGTCATAAGCATTCAAAACGCTCAAAAAAGATAGTCCACCCTTTATGACATTTACAAAAGAGAGTAAACGATGCTTCACTTACAGCTTATGTTCGAGTGGCATTTCTTTCTTTTCTGATTTCTTGCCAGTCTCTTTTTGTGCTGCGCGAGCCATCGCTTCGAGGTCAACGCCAAGCTCCTTTAGGGCTTTTACGTGCATCTGCATCAATTGTTCGACAATGCTGAGGATCTTGAGCATTTCCTGGCGTTCCTTCGCGAGCGTGCTTAGTGCCCCTTTATGAAATCCAATTTGTTCATCTTTGCTTGCATCTTTCATTGCTTCTGTCATTGTTTGAAACCTCCTTTGTTTATTACCGGGTTATTGTTGTTGAGTTGTTCTGCTTATGCAGGATCATGTGTACTTTTAAGCTTGTTCAACCATTCCTGACGTTCGGTGATGGTAGCGAATTTTATCAGTGTGTTGTGCTGCAATAAGTGGTTCCTGTTCCCCTACACTGGCGAGGTCGTACCGTGCTTGGCGATCATTGGGGCTGTACATCTGTGCAGAAAACCGGGGGGTGTCAAGCGGTGCTGTTCTATTGAGGTAGCCGAGATACCCTCGTTCAGTTTGCCCACCCACAAGGTCACCGATGTCTGCTATTCCATCAGCTGTGCTCCTGCTTTTCCTGTACAGGCCTCGAATCATGTTGTCGACGAGCGCCATTTGCTGCAGTGGGGCATCGTATCCTGGAGTTGGTGCTTTCATGGTAGTCTCTGTTCTGTCTTATGTTATCTTCTTTTTACTGCAGGCACTTACCAGAGGTGCCGATGGCTGTATTGCCAGACGACCCTGCTTTCTGCTGCAATGCCGGTGAAAAATCCACCGCTGTACATGGCATTGCTCTGGCTGTTGATTCTACCCTCGCAGCACGATGCTGCATTGTCACAAAAGTGCATGGTGTTTCACCTCGATACCATTGCTGATCAGTTCTTTATGAACTTGAAGCGCGTGCTTTCCCTGCTCTATCATATTCTTGACGAAGCTGAAGGCGATGTTGTGCAAGCCATTTTGTGCAGGTGCAGCTGGCGTGATGAAGGAGCTGCCTAGTCCTGCAATATCGTTGCTGGTTATGGCTTCGAGCCATGCCATCTCAAAGGCGAAGGCCTTGGCTTCTTCGTCGTGCCCGTCATGGAGTGTGGGGGTCATGACATGGCCAAGCTCGTGGCCAATGGTGAGCATGAGCTGGTCGAGTGGATTTTCTTTTACGATCACAATTCTGAATCCTGGATTGTTGATGGAAAATCCTTGGAGTCCTGCTGATGGCTTGCCGCCAAAATCATTGTGCTTTTCCTGCAGCTCTTCTTCTGAAACAACGCTGATGACAATGTCTCCGGGAAGCTTTTTTCCAGTAACTGCAGTAAATGCTTGTTTGATATAATGCTGAATGTCATGCCCTTTTCCGATGAATCGTGCAGTCGGCCGGTGCGGGTCAAGGAAGCTTACTGTTGAATGGTATTCTGGATGGGAATGGGCAGTCCAATGGTAGTGTCGTCCTGCAATTGAACCAGTTGAATCTCCCGCCCCGTATCCTATTTCGGGAGATGAGTATCTTCCTGAGCCTGCTGATACCGTTGACTCAAGTCTCTGTCTTAGACTAGGACTTTGGTCTGGTATAGATCGGGAAAAGGAAACCTCGACTGCAGTATCAAGGGCATAGGTTTGAAACGTCTGAGACGCCCGGTCCATGCTGCCGATGCTTCGTTCCAGCATGCTGTAGCTTAGGGTTGGCGAAAGAGCCATACTTCCAGCTGGGAAAAAGCCGGATGGGCTTCCAAAGCCTCCTTGGCTGACGTATCCACTATGTGACAGGTATGCCATACAGTGGAGTATAATGCAGAGATCTATTTAAAGAAGCGTGGGGTGAAGAAGAATGGAGTGGGACAAAAAGGTCATGGTTGTGTTAGTTGTAGCACCCTAGCCCATTTTGTCACCACTTATTAGTTATAAAAAACGAAAGTTTTAAATAGTACATCTTGGTTATGCCTGTTATGATCCCTCGCAGGCTGCTCGAATGGCTCGCTAAGCCATTGCAAAAGCAAGAAATTGCTCAGTACGTTAAGCTCCCCTCTCTTTTTGTTGTAGAAGATTTAGAGGTAGCTAACGAGCTGCGCCACAAGGTTGATCCGCGAGAGTACCTTATTGTTCATGATCCATCCCTCATCAATCATCCTGATGCAAGCTATCCTTCTCATCCACGAATTGCGGGAAAGCGTCGTGAAGGCATTCTTGTTCGAGGGAAAAATCTGAGCCATAACATGGCAGGCCTGTATCTGCGCCAGCATTCTTCGTCCCAAAGCCCAGAGGCAGCACTTCGATCTCTTGAAGAAAGCGTCATGGAAACTTCCGCTAAAACCCAGCAGAATATGCAGTCCTTAGAGTCAGCTGCAAGGTCTCTGCTCACGGAGCACGGAGACAATGAGGGCAATGTAGGTTATGATCAAGCCCAATTGATGGCTCTCATTCATGATATTACTGTTGCCCAGTTCGAATACCCGGAGCATTTTATTCGAGAAGCAGTCCAGAACGCTGACGGTGCATGGCAGAACAAGCTCGAAAATCGCATTGACGTCTTTATCGATAGAAAAAATAGGACCATCAGAGTAGCAGACAAAGGCAGAGGAATGGACAAGCCTGTGGTAGAGAATGCTTTTTTCAATTTGTACGCCTCATTAAACGAAGCATTATCCTACGCTGCAGGAAAATTTGGGATCGGCGCTGTCAGTTTCTTTGGGCTCAAGCATGACCATGTTCGAATTGACACGAAGCAAGAAGAGGGCGACGCTATCAGTGTTCTTGTTGATGGCCAATTACAGAGAGAGTATGTTCCGAGCACGCAGCACGAGCGCGGAACAACGGTAGAGATCAAGCTGGCAGGCGATTCACCCATTGATTTTGATAAGATTGTTGAAATCCTTCGAGAAGACTGCTGCTATATCGAAACCCCGACCTACCTTCACGATAATGGAACAACAGAATTCATAAACAAGGAATTAACCCCGGAAGGGGTGCAAAACACGGTCGGCTTTTCAGAGAAAAATGTTCAAGGATATGTTCGCCTTGGCTCCGGTGAATTGAAATTGCTCTCTCACCGAATCAGGCTGCGCAGCATTCCAACTGTTGGCTATTCTGGCGTTGTCAATTGTGCAGGATTAGATACTACTTTTTCACGAGACACCGTGCTTGATGACCCGGTACTTCGTGATGTTCTTCGTTATGTGAATATTAAGCAGGCTGATCTTCGCCGAAAAGCCCTTGACAATAACAAGCTTTCCTTAGAGGCGCGATTGAATGATTACCAGGAATTTCTCCACAGCAGATTTTTTGATGGAAATGGGGTAAATGCCCAGTTTCTTCGGGCTCATGCACAATCCATCCTCTATGGGTCTCGCTTTCAAGAATATACCTGGGAGAAAATGAGTGAGCAGTCAACTAGTGTCCAGTCCGGCTTTGGTCTTCGGCCAGCAGGATACCTTTTTGGATACGCTCACGCTATTGGCTCAACAATGCTTCAGTGGGCTAGAAAAAAACTGGGGATAAAACAGTATGCCCTGGTATGTCACACAGGTGATATGAGTTGGACAAAACGCGAAGTCATAGATGCTAGGTCATTTCATGATCGTTTGCCATCCACCACTAGTGATGTTGGCGAGGCTGGATTTGCAGGGCTATTTCTTTCTACAGTGACTACTCTCTTAGGCGGTGCTGCGGCGTATGGGCTCACCAAAGATGGAAGATGTTTTGCCCCGTTAGGCGTGATGGTGGCATACGATGTGGTATGTGCGGCAGAATCTGCTGCCAGAATCGGTTATCACATGGGGAAAGAATTGGTGAAGAAAGCCTTTGTTCACCACGCTAATCACACATTATACGGAAGCTATATTCCTGGTGCAGAAGCTGATACCAAAACTGCAAAGTCTATTGCTGGCGTAGCATTAGGTCTTGCTGGAATTGGCGGATTATTGTGGGGTGTGCCGTATGTTATCTCTCATCTTAGTACACCAGATACTCCATCAGTAAGCCAACCGAAAAATATTGAAGAGCGAGCTGAAGAACCAAAAGAGCACTCAAGGCAGGCTCCTCAGCCAACACCGCAGCATGGAGAACAGGATAGCGATATTCCATACGAGCTCCCTCTCGGCATTGCCTTTGGCACTGGCCTTGCCATGACCGGATTTCTTCATCACCGAAATAAGAGGAGAATGCTTCAGCCCTATACTGACTCGTTAACTGCTGACGAGCAAAAACTGCTCGATGGCGTTCAGGAGTCATTAGGGGCTCTTCCAACTCATGTTCCAGTTTATTATGGCAGCAATCTTGGCCGAGACCACCCCGCATTTTTAGTAACGAGGCGTGGCATTATCTTGAACAGGACAAGAAAAGAGGGAATAGAACCAGCCATGCCAGCCTTAGCCTATGCCAGCACAATATTAAAAGATGCATCCTTATCTGATCGCATCGCGGAGAAACTATCATGAAACAGTTCGCATTTCGGGTTTCCTTGACAGACATGATTCGAAAGCTTCGCTATAGATACGATAATCCTATTGATTATCTTGGCACATTTGTCGATGCGCTGTACGTGCCAGGTGTTGCTGTCGATATTGCTGTTGATGCGGAAAAGATAGAATTGAAATCCCCAGCAAAGCTTGATGGCAAGCTGATAGAAGCGCTTGAGCAGCACAATCTTCTTGCCATGGCATCGCTTCTTCCGCCGGTGCAAGAGTACGAAGAGGTTACGATCAAGTCCGGTGAGAAAAGAGTTGTCATCGGGGCTGATAGAAAAGTCCATGTTCATTCTTCAGCTGATTCTAAGACAGCAACAGGGGAGCAGGAAGGGGGGCAGGATCCTGATACGAAGGCTGATGCCAATGTTAATGGCACTCATGTTGTTATCCGCCGAAAAGACGGCGATGGAAAAGCACAGCAAGCAGAACTGGAACGCGTTTGTGACCTCTACAAAGGATCTGATCTTGCAGTAACTGTCCAGGGCAAGTCAGAAACAAAAGATGCAAGAACAGCTGCAATGGGCTTTGATCGTGATGGCTTCCGCGGATCAGTATGGTACGCGCCAACAAAAAATGGGGGCATCCACTACTTTCACCGAGGTCGGTTCGTCAATAGTGAAGATGCTGTTGCCGGCGTTAATATCTGCTTGTATAATCATCCATTTCAGCCAACGGTAACAAAATCAAGAATGATCACCCGGGGAAGGGCAAAGGAACATCACGAAAAGCTCCAGCAGATCATTCCAGGTATTCTTCTTGATTACCTAACCTCCCCTCAAATTGAAACGCTTCGCAAGGAATCTGAGCGGTCGTACCAGACACTATTGAGAAGTATTGCACGGCGTTATATGGGCCATGACGTTATTCTTGAACACGTTGAACAAAACCTTCTCTTTCCTAATGACGATGGGGACTACACCCTTCATCTTCATGAGGTAGACGCCCCAAAAAATGGGGATGCTGAATTGTGGAAGGCCTTGACCGGGAATGACCTTCCCGACAAGAGCCAGTCAAGACATTCATCTGGCGTACGGGCATTGGCATTAGGGGTTGCGCTGACGTCACTTGTTGCTTTTGGCAGTGGCTTATATGTCATGGTTTCTGGTGCGTCAAAAGAAAGCGCTGTTGACATTTCAACCATCCTTGGTTGTGCTGATGAAAAAACAGTTGGTAACATAGCTACTGCAAATCATTTCCAGATCTCCATGAACCGTGGCGCTGACTTTATGACAAGAGAAGAGCTTGCTAAATACTTAAGCGACTATCAAAGGGAGATCAACAAGCTCATTGCATCACAGTTCTCTCTTGATCTTCTTTCGAAAAGTGGGTATGTTCGTTTTTCAGTAGGTGATAATCTTAGTTGTTTGGGTGGCCAAATCGTTTGGCGTGACATGGCTGGATCTGATACCTCTTTTTTTGTTCAGCACTGTGATACTCCTCTTCCTGTAGAACTCCAAAAATATCGTACTGCTGATCTTGATGATAAGCTTGATGCTGTTGCTGATTTCATGCAGAACAATTTTAAATATGACAGTATTCCCCCAGAAGTTGCTGCAAGGTATGCCAGCCAGCTCGAGGCAATCGCAACAGAGCGCCGGGCAGTATGTTATGGATTAAACTCGTACGCCGGTATCCTTCTGTCAAAGTTGGGTGTTAGAATGGACGTAAGGGGTGTCGGTGGTATTCTCAATGGTATGCCTCACTTCTGGCTTGAAGTGAATGAAGGAACACCTTGGAAGCAAGACTGGCAGGTATATGACTTCAGCGGCTCTCCGATGGCACCAGAGCTTGCTGAACAAATGGAAGACTTAGCCATGCCCCTCTCTGCTGCACTTTTAGGGCCGCTTGCTCTTGCGCAGAACAACATATCTATGCCGGGGTTAACCCAACAGCTTTCTGGAGCATATGATGAACTTACAAACCACCCGTTACAGGTGTTGTCTCTGACTGGCGGCCAGCTCATGGCTGCATCACTATTCCTTTTAGGCGGGCTTGGTGTTGGCCTTGGGGTCCAGTATGCTCTTCGAAAAACAGGGCGTGCTGTTGAACGAAGCTCCAAAGCCCCATCATGGCAGCCTCAAGGCGCGTATCATCAGCAGTGCCTTCAGCTTCGAGACCTTCTTGGAGTGGATGGCGTGGTCATCGGGCCTGACGTGAAGTATGATGGAACAACCCTTCAGGTTCCTGTCGATTATGTGAGGGCAAATCTTATCCCCCAGGCTATTAAGTTAGTTCCAGTTGTTGCGCAGGATGATAAGGATAAGATTTCTCTCTACAATAGAATCGTGGAGGTCGTGCGGAGATAATCCAGATTAATCCTTGTAGGGATTGAGGATGTGCATCAGATGTTTATGTTGGAACGATTGCTTTCTTTTGTTCGTGAAAGAAGAAGTGATAAAAGGGGTGGCATTGGTAATGGCAGTGCCATGTTTAACCCGGCAGAGAGAACCACTGTTGTTTTTTTGAACGATACGAAAAAAAGATGCAATCTTGTTCGCCCAGAAGGATATGTTCTGGAAACGATTGCAGCCGCTGTTGGTGACGTTCCAAAGCAGGATAATCTTGTTGTGCTTTCTGATGAATACTTTAGCCCGTTTCGTGCAGGGGATATGGCTTATCCTGATCCGGCTCCATTTTCGCTTTTGTTTTCCGGAATGATGGCAAACCAAAAGCGAAGGGCTTCAATGCTTTGTGGCCGTTATCTTTTTCAGAGTGATGGAACCATGGTGCGATTGCATAAATACCATCCTCGTGGCTCGTTGGAAAAATCGGAAGAAGGCCCTCTTGGCTTTCGCCTCTGCGCAGCGCTTGTGAACCGCCCCCTATCACCATTGCCAACCTATTACTTTGTTTCAGCTGCGGCATTGCAGGATCATATTCCATCGCCACAAACACAAATTATTTACATTAATGACCTCAAAAATGGCCTGAGAAGAATAACGCCAACTGCAGATTCTTTTTGGATTCCTTATCACGATACTGATACGGTAACCTCATGGAATGATGAGAAACATAACCACCGTGTTGTTTTGGTGTGATGGTCGTTTAGTCTGCCACCTCTGCTCTTTAGCAAAAAATGAGAGGTTATGGCTAAAAATGAAGAAAGATTTTCTACAGAGCCATCCCAAGGGAAAAAAATATAAAGAAGCCAAACCCAAAAGTTATCATGGCCATGCCTGATGCCAAAAAAGGAGTTATTATTCTTAGTGTCCTTATCATTGTCCTTCTCTTTTCTGCCTGCACCACTGTTCCAAAGAATGTGTTGAAGGATCGCATTGCTTCTCTGTCTGATGCGGAGTTGGAAGAAGCAATGGTTAGCCTATCCGTTGATGAGCCGAGTGGTATTGTTGGGTTTGCCACAAAAAAATCATCGACGGCAACAAAATTAGGCGTTGTCACCTCCACCGATAGGGAACAAGCGCAACAGTTGATACAACAAGAACAGGCGCGGCGAGCATCGGCATCCCAGTCAGCATCACGTGATCAAACCTCTGCAGGGCGGCGAGGCTCTCAAAGTTCAACAATAACCTCAGGTTCAAGCAGTGCATCATCCAGGGGGATAACAGGCCCATCTGGTGGATCGTTAACTCGGGGAGCAGTTACTCCCCCTACATTACCCAGAGGAACACTTATTCAAGACCTCACTCGCTCAAGGGCGCTGAAGGATGACATGATGAAAGTACTCGCCGATGCAGGCCTTTCAATCACGTCGAAAACAGACCAGGTCATGTCTGGTGATCTTGTTTCCCTTCCAGGATCCCATATGGATAGCGTATTTTCACAAGTCGGTTCGCTCATGGGCGCCATTGGCAGCAAGGCAGACTTGCTTGTGTTTGGGGATATTGGTGCAACGCTGAATGGCAATACCATACCGGATATGTCATTTGACTTCGGAATGACGAGAGGCAGCAGGAATCTTGGGTTTTACATGGATGGCGGATCTAACTTGGATCCTCTTGGTGCTAAAGGAGGATTGCCTGGCGATATAAAAAGTGTGACTCGTGCGAAAACAGGAGATTCATTTGTTACAACAGTGAGTAATGGCGCTAACACGTTCAATGTTAAAACAGAGAATGGTAAATCCACTGTTGCTGTTCCTTCAGGAAATAATGTTCAGGATAGGAATGGTGATTACTACATCTGTACTAACGGTGCAGGTTGTAAAGCAGGAGTGAATAATGGGCAGATAAATACTCAAGGAAGTGGATTATGCAAGGCTGGTGAACACGTAAATTGTGATACGTGTAACGGTGTTAAATGTGATTCGGGCCAGCATTGTGATGCAGGATCTTGTGTCGGGGGGAGTAGTACTGGTTCCCAAGGGAGTAGTGGCCAATGTGATCCAGCCTGTGGTTCCGGCAAGAAATGTGAAGGTGGCCAATGTGTTGATGACAATTCTGGTGGCTCTAGTGGTAGCCAATGCGACCCTTTGGTGATGAATTGTGGCGGTGGAATGCAAGGCCCTCTTGATCCGAATGACCCTTTAGTAAAGTTGCTAAAAGCCTGTCAAAATCCAGGTCAGGTTGTGGTAATGATGCCAAATCCTAATGGTGGAACAACAATTGTTAGTTGTGCTGGGGCAAATATTGACACAAGTTCTCTTGTCACAAAATTTGGCCAGCAGAGCCAGTGCGGGGCAGGACAAGTTTGTGACAAAGACAAAGTAACCAGTGGTGCCAATCCTACACGACCATGGGGCAGAGGAGATATTGATCCTGAAGAGCCATGAAGAATTTGTTCTTTCTCTGTCTATTTTCCTTTGTTTCTTACTAACGTTGCTTCTTACTCACCATATCGCTGTTCTTCCCAGCTTTTTCTCATCAGGTCGATCGTTGAATCTAAAACTCCTGCAGTTGCTGGATTGAGGATGCCGTGCGTTATTCCTGTTTGCTGAAGGCTTTGGAATCCATCACGGTATGCTGTATAAATGAAATACATTTTGTCTTCCCGGCTTAGGTTTGGGTTGTTTTGAATATCCCTAGATCGCTGAAGCACTCTTTCAAAGGATTGCTGCCATTCGATAAGGTGGGGTAGTTTGTCCTGGACATCTTGTTGAGTTCCATTAACTGCGATGTATGGGGCAGAGGCATCCTCATCTATTGCGATACCCTCCCCTTTTGCAGTATAGCTTCCATCATCTTCTTCTATGATTTCCAAAAGGAACTTATCCGTATAAGGCGGTTGCTGGTCGTCTTTGACTTGGTGGATAGTGATAGTGTTGTCAGCTTCAGTAATGTACCAGTCCCCTGTTCTTCGTAGGGAATAATCATAATCATCATACAGCAGCCTGACGTCTGCTTTGAGAATTCGCTCGAGAGGGTTTTTCCATACCTGGTAAAGGTTTGGGGGAGTTGGTGTTCCCGGATCTTGTTCCATATTTTCATCTGCAGGTCTTTCCTCTTTCTTTAGTGAGTCCTGTTTTTTGGCGGTGGTTGTTGGATTTTGGTTTTTGGCTTCACCATCTTCTTCTAGCCCAATAATTTGTTCAATTCCGCCCTGTTTAACGGTTTTGTCCGGGACAGATTTGTCAGAAAAAAAGGGTTCATGCCGAAGGAGAAGATATGCTGCCAAGGCCTCTGCCCCGAGAGCGAGAAGTAATGTTGTTGAGCGTTTCATGGGGTGGCAATCACAGACGGACTATATAAAACTTTCTATTTTATTCTCTAATAAGTGGTAAAAAATAAAAGAAATAGAATGAAACACAAAATGAAACGCATCATCACAATCTTTTTAAACAGATTGTGACACAAAAATCATAGTATGAACAAGCTTCTAGGGAGGGCTGCTGAACTTCTTCAGCGCCGAAAAGAAACAAAGTACAAGCAGGTTATTCTTGTTCGCGACGACCTCAAGCTTCCGAAAGGAAAGTTAGCTGCACAAGTAGCTCATGCTAGTGTTGAAACAGTAATGAAAGCAGATCAAGGGGTTGTTCAAAAGTGGCGCGCCGAAGGCATGATGAAAATCGTGTTAAAAGTGAAAGATGAGAAAGAGCTTCTGAACCTTCATCACCAAGCAGATTATCATGGCCTAACTTCTGCCCTTATTACTGACGCAGGTCATACGGTAGTCGAGCCAGGAACCATTACGGTGTGTGGTATTGGTCCTGCACTGGTGTCACGAATTGATGAAGTGACTGGTCATCTTCAATTACTATAATTTAATGCTGTAATACTTTAATACTGTAATACTATTCATGTTCATTACTCATTTGCTAAATTATTCTTACTAACATCATGACACGCGATCTTGAAAAGGTAGTGAAGAAAAAAGTGCAGCCGATTGTAGAATCTTCTCTCCACAAGCTTCTTGGCGTGACGATCGGCGAACTGAGCGATGACATTACCGAAAAGCTTGAAAAGCACCCCCTTCTTGACATGGTGATCGATACCAACATTCCATTCAAGCAGGCAAAGCAGCAATTCAAGCGAGGCTATATCAAAAAACTGCTTCAGCTGAATTATGGCAATGTGTCTGGGGCTGCGCGCATTGCGGATATTGATCGGCGGTCCGTGCATCGCTTTGTTAAAAAAGGCGATATTGACGTTAGAAACATCAGAAAAGAAATGGCAAGGGCATATGAAATAAAACAAGCGGCTGTCGGATCCATCATCCAGGATGTTCTTGAGCATTACAAAAGCGTTCTTCATCCAGAAAAATTGAATGAAGTGTACCATCATGTTCCCGACGTATCAAGAGACATTCTTGGCCATCTTCCAGAACAGCCTCAGTCATTGAAGGATGCTGAAGAGGAATTTGAGCGGGAATACTTCAAGAAAGCCCTTGCCGAGCATAACAGCAATGTTTCAAAGACAGCAAAAAAAATTGGACTGAGGTATGAAACATTGTATAGGAAGGCGAAGAGGTTGGGGCTTCTGGATTAGTTTTATGTTAGCATTTTTTGGTATTATTCTTTATTTTTCGGTATTGTTCTTTATTGTTCTATTTTAGATAAGTAAACTAAATAAGTAAATGCTAATCATGGCTTCGCTGCGCTCGCCATGAACGACGGGCAATTGGCGTAAACGCACAGCAATTACAATGCGATTCCTTTTTTCTTGCTCCATACTTATCGAGGAGCAAGAAAAAAGGACTGGTTGTTCATTTCAATAGCGTTTACGCAACAGCAATTCGTTCCCGCCCGACCGCAGGTCGTGGCGGGATTATGACCTTCATCAATCTTAGCAAAAAGGTATGGATAACATCTTTACTATACATCTATCTTACTATTTATGGTGTCCTAACTCAGATAAACGACGTGATCCACTTCAGAAATCTGATAAGCGCAGGCTTCTTTTTCTGTTGTTTTTGTGGTAGTGTTGGCTCGGGCCCTAGTTCTTCCTGCTGTTCTCGTTGATCCCCCTGGTTTTCGTTTATCTCTTTTTGATTATCTCCTTGTTGCCAATTATTATCAGCAGCATCGTCTGATTCTTCGTTTGTTTCTTCTTCACGTTCTTTACTATTATCTTCAAGATCATCGCCACCAATGTCTTCTATATCTTCTATAACAGTACCGTCTTCAGACTCGTCTTCGTTGGTTCCTTGTGTTCCTGTTTTGAAAACACAAACTTTTGCAAAATTGTGCTTCTCACCATTATAATCTTCTTCGGTAAGTTGCAGTGGTTGGACGTTTACTTTACTGATGGTGACGACATAGCCAAGTGGCACATCCCTAAACGTCATTTCCTCTTGGTCTTGATGGAGCAGGACATCTACTGTTTGCTTTTCTTGATCAACCCAGAGCAGTGTTATTTTAATTTTGTTTCGAAGCCCTTCTTCTCCGGAGAAAAAATATTCTCCGTACTCCTTCTGCCGAAATTTTAATTCCATTGCTTTTTCGTACTCGTCACACTTGTTGTCGATCTGGTTGATTTCCTCATAGAAGGGAGCAAGGCATTCTTTTATATGGTCATCAATGCCCATCTCATCGTTGCATGCCCTGCTTGCAGTCGCTATTCGTGTACAGCTTGTTCGTTCCTCACGATACTTCTCAAGATGGTTACAGATCTCCTTGTCATGCTGCTTTTTTGCTATTTTCTTGATGCAGGATATCGCTTTTTTTGGGCTTGCGTAATAAAGGCAGACCTCAAGTGTTTTTGTTTCATCATAAATCTTGTCGATGCATTCATCATAATATTTGTCGACCCTGACGTATTGGTCACAGATTGGATAATCTTCTATTCCATCAACGAATTCTATGTAGCACTCTGCCCGGTCTTTGCTGGACTCATGGATTTTCTTGATGCCGCGGCACATCTCCATATTGTTGAGGGCAAGAGCGAGCTTGGATAGGCAGGAGTTCTTGACAGAATCCGAGGTGATCCTATTGCAGAGGTCAACGTCCTTTCGCTGAATAGCCACTTCCTTATAGCACGAATCCTTTGATGATGCTGATGAGCAGTGGACATCGAGGGCGTCAGCGGAGGCGGGTTGGGAAAGGAGGACAGAAAAGAAAACAGATGATAAGAACAAAAGTGCGAAGGTGAAGGCTATTCTATGTTTATTATTTAATCGTAGGGGTATCATAATGTTGTGTTGATTTTGTTCCTTGCCACCAATATAATAGTTCTTGTTCTAATATTTTTCTCTTGCCATCAGTACGCCTCAGTGCTAATTAAGGTTTTTATAAATATTTTTTCGATGCCCTATAACTGTCACTTTAATGGTGTTATTCATTTGATCAATGTCTGCAATAACCCGATAGTCTCCCACTCTCAATTTGTAATCTTTTCTTCCCGTAAGTCTCTCAAAAAAATGGAAAGGACTTGTTTTTGTTGATATCACTTTATCAAAAATTCGTTCTTTTATCTCTTTTGGAAGTGTATTTAGGAGGTTAATTGCTTCCTCATCAAAAGTGATCTCATACAAGAAAAGACCACCTCTTATTTTTTGCGCTCTGACAACTAAGAATTTGTTTTGGCATCACAATCCAAGCCTCTTTCGTGCCTCTGATTCGGTTAGAAACTTTCCCTTTTTTATTCTTTCCCTTGCTTTTTCAATAGCTTGGATTGTTTCCTGGCTGAGTTCAGGTTCAGCTTTGCAAGTTTTAGCTATAAATACCACTTTTTTAATTACTTCATCATAGCTCTCATTCTTATATTCCCTAAATTGGTCTAAGTCTCGCTTTGTATTTTCATGGATTTTTAGAGTAGTTATCACATCCATTCTCATCACCGTTTACTTAGGTATACTAAAGTATATTTAAATGTTTCGTCGTTATGCCGGATTGGTTCAGCTCGGCCCATTCGTCACAACATATTCCCTCATTCTCTTGCGGAGGATACTAAATGAACGTTCGCTTTGCTCTTTTCTGTCACCGCGCTCGTGCTTGCGGTACTCGAAAGGCCCGTGCCTTATCATATCAGACGTGCTTCTTCCAAGCCAGTACATGTTCCATTGTTCTCGTTCAGGCCGAGGATCCTGGAAGAAGAGCTGGATTGGATTGGTGTCCAGCGCGTCCATAATCCATGCATTGTATGGTTCAAGATCTTGAGAGACAAGAAGCTGGTATGCCACAGTAAGTAAATTGCAGATATCGGGATCTGCGCTGACAATTCGCACTGGCCGTCGTGGAAAATGAATTGCAGCAAATACTGCATCGGTAACAAGGCGTTCATCTGCTTCTGGTTCAGCATAAAAGACAGGCGGTTGCGCCTCATCAGGCCTTACTTTCTTGACTCGGCCTTTGTATTCTATCTTGACGATAAGGCGGTGTAGTTCTTTATGTTGCTGCTGGAGTTCTGGTGTACTTCCAGGGCGAAATTCAGCCGCACTTAAGTACATGGAAAGCAGTTGTCGGTACCATGCCTTAAGTGCAGTTTCTTCGTCGAGAGAATGATCTGGCGGTATGCCGAGCCTGTTGACTTTATCAACGTCAAGCTGAGTTAGTTTTTCGCTGAGCACGAGGTCTGCTCTTGTCAATTCATGGGCAACTCCGCTGCTGATCAGCACGTGAGGGTGTGAGAGTACTTGTTCAAGAGCACCATTGAGCTGGAGAAGAGCGGAGATATCATCGCGAAGAAGGTCTCGATAGGATCCTGCAGTTGCTATTCTTTCAGTAAGTTGATAGGGAAGGAAAACATTCGTATCAAGAAACGTCAGGCCTGGATAATCAACAATACGTTCTAATGGCTGTAGAAGTTCAGCACCAAAAACTGGCTTTATTGCCGTGTCCATCTTGTGCGGAGATATTTATGCCTTTTAATGCCTTGCCTTTAGTGTGTGATACGTAGCGGATTCAGGCGCGTCCTGATATTTTAGTTTATTTTATCTATTTTCTAGCCTATCTTACCTGCCTGTCTTCTTGAATTTGATAAGTTGTCCTATATTATATTCCATATAGAAAATAATATTACAAAAAGAAATCCTGACTCTCGACGGAGGCCCTTGTGAGGGTACTTTACCAAGCTTGGCGCTTTGGTGAAGTATCAGGATTTCTTTTTGTGGTCATTTCGTCGTAAGGCAGCTCCTTTCTAGTGGATGGCGAGGATATCAACCCTCTCAAGGACAAGTTCGTACCCCTGGCGTCCTTGCTTGATTCCCCTCACCATCCAAGCCCTGTTCGTGCCACTCATCGGAGTCAGGAATTGCTCTACGAACTCCTTGACTGCAGGATGGTGGTCTACTTCATGCTGGTCTCGAGCAATCGTTCTGCACAGGTCACAAGTGCACATAGCTCCTAGTTCCGTGGGCTTCTACTACGTTGGGCTTCTTTACTTCGCTTGCTTTCTTGTTTTTCCTTTCGTTCTTGTTCTTTACTGTACATCATCTACTTCAACAAGGTACGGGACCACCGAATGCGTACGCGGTGCGCTTAGGGGGAAAAAAGTACGCACTCGATGGTCCCGGTTTGGAGGGAACAACACTGTGTCGACAGCGCCATACTAAAGCTGGTGTTTTCTTTAGTTGTCGCACATCTTCACTGGAACACCAACATGAGTAATAACTCCCCCATACTCATGGTTCCCTCCTGGCGTTCTGGATATGGTGACCGTTCACGCAATGCAACCCTTCTCCTCGGAGAAACAACATCAGGATTACGTGAACGGTCATAAGGCAGCACCTGTTTTTTGGGTTGAACAACGACCAGCATACAGCGGTTGGCTGGACAGGTGCTGCCAACGAGGCCATCGAACCTGATAAAAGAGCCGCCCCTCCCCCTGGAAAAGATGGCGTTTTATCACCTCTGCTCGATGGCCTCGTAATCTGTTAATCTTCATCTTCTGGCCTGAGGGGCAACCAAGTCGGCTTTACGGAATTGGTAATGCACCTCGCTTGCTATAGGTTTAGGTTTTATCTTGGTTGCCCTAGGAGACTGCACCTGTCCAGGAAGATGACCCCCTGTATTCGTCATACCTAGACAGGTGCAGCCTACGAGACCATCGAACCCGCGACCGAAGGGTAGGTTATTGCGCAGGGATACGAGCTCGATGGCCTCGTAAAGCGGCTGTCCACGGCAAGAGGTGAAGCCCATAGCCTCGAGCACATGGACAGCCGCCGAGCGCTTTCCAAAGGAGACGGCAAGTAACCATTGGCGGCGCTCTCTAAGGAAGACAGCAGGTGTTCCTCACTGAGGCTCTGGATTGAGGCCAGCATCATTGAGGGTGATGCCAACAACACCTGCCGCCAGAGGAGCCCTCGACCTTACGCAGTAAAGCGCAATGCACGTTAATCCCTCGGGAAGATCGGCCGTGCAAGATTGGTCGAGGGCTCATCTGGAGTTTAGCATGTTAGTGGGATGACTGCGGCAGGCACAGGCCAGTGAGCGCCCTCCCAGGACACCGGTTGTCTGTACCTGCCGCAGTCGGGCACAGTCATCATCCACGCGGGCAAGGGTTGGTGGTGATGACTGCTGGTTGTAGAGGCAAGTGAGGCGCTTGCCGAGAAGCGACAATTTGCTTGGGGCCAAGCCTTTGTCGTCCTGGAAGCGCCTCACCTGCGGTGCCTGCCGAAACGCATTACGTTCGCGTTTCACTCTTTCGTCTTAAGGGCGCACACCCGTCAGACGACGCATGGCAGGACTTTCATGGCAACGCGGCAAGAGTAGGTAGGGGCCTCGGGCCACGATCTCATGCTCTTTCTAACTTCTTCTAGAAAGAGAATCAGATCGTGACCCGAGGCTTGGGGAGAACTAGCTAGCTAGCCGATGGTGGGCTGACTAGGCGTTCTGCGGGGCGTGCTGCGCATCCTCGAACTCGAAGCCAGCGGCGAGCTGGAACTGCTCGACGGGGATTCCGCGGATCGCGACGATCTGGCCGAAGGCGTTCCGCAGGGCGGCCTGGTCCTCGAGCTGTTCGGCGATCTGGGAGGCCACGCGGCGGACGTAGGTCTTCGGGTCCGTCACGTTCACCTTCATGATGCCGATGTTGAACGAGTTCAGGGCGACGTTGCGCAGGAAGCGCACGGTGCCGTCCTGTTCGATCTCGTTCTGCTCGAAGCCCAGCGCCTGGCAGATCTCCTCGACGATCTCCTGCTTGAACGGCGAGATCGCCAGGTGGATCCACTGCACCAGGGAGGCGAAGGCCTGCTGCTGCTTCCGGAGGTACCGCGGCGAGATCCACTGGCCCAGCAGGTAGATCGCCACGCCGACGTAGCCGTGGTTCTCCTTGCCGAACTGGATGGTCGCCTTGTTCTGGTCCTTCGTCAGCTCGGCCTTCACAGCGAAGAGGAACTTCTCGTAGCGGCCGTACTTGTCCATCTTCACCGGCGTGCCATCGCTGTCCGTGGGCTGGAAGCCCGACGGCGTGAGGTAGTCGGTGAAGGGGGTGGGGCTCTTCGTCGTGGCATGCGGCACCTTGAAGCCCAGGCCCTCGAGGCAGCTCTGGACCGTGGCGATGGTGCCGGTGTTGCCGTTGAGGAGGACGACGCACGACTGGTCGATGCCGCAGTCGTTCGCCATCCAGCTCAGCGGGTTGTACGGCACGTACACCTCGATGCTGGTGAGCTCGCCGACGTTGTTGAAAGCCGCGAACGGCCGCACGTCGAACTTGCCCAGCTTCGCGTCACGGTAGTAGCCGCCGCTCATCCCGATGACCTGGGTGAGAAGCTCCCGCATCGCGTTCTGGCTGCCGTTCGTGGCCACGTTGCGCGTCACCGGCTTCTTCTTGCCGTTTGCCAGGTCGGTGGTCACGACTTCGAGGTGGGGCAGGCCGTCGACCGCGGAGACGAAAGTGGCGTCCTTCCGCTCCTTGGTCGCGGTGATGGTGGTGAGGCCGAGGGACTGGCGATCGCCGTAGGTCTTGGACATCGCCTCCTGGATGGCGGTGATGTTGTCGCCGAAGGCCACGATGACACCGTCCTCCGAGGCGATGCTCGCCGGGTGGGGGAGAACGTTGCCATCCTGGAGGAGCTGCAGGCGGAACTGCTGGTCCGGCGTGAGGCCGTGCGACTTCGGGGGCTGCCGGTTGCCGGTGAAGGCCGCCATGATCAGCTCCGAGGTGACCTGCTCTTCGGGGATGCCCAGCTCGCTGGCGATGGCCTGCTTGACGTTCGCATGGATCGTCGCCTTCTGCTGGGGGTTGAAGCCGTACTGCGTGATGTTGCGGAGGTTGCTCTGGGTACGCATGTAGCGTTTCCTTTCGAACTGCATTTGCTGCTTTTCCACCGCTAACTTCCAAAGCGGAAGCCCCTCCTGGATTTAATAGCAGTGGTGGAGACGACAGCTGCGTTTTCACGTCTTTTCACATCAATTCTTGCTTCTTATTCACCTACTGTGCAGCTGCCGCCAGATGAGCCCTCGACACGTTGCTTCCCGGTGCATGGCACTGGTGTGGGGAGAGCTGGTCGAGGGCTCATCTGGAGTGGGCTTCGTGAAGACAGCCCGAGAAGTACTACGGGGGGAAACTGAGGGGGTTGAGGACTAGGTTGCGGGTTCGCTCTTGTCAGCACTCGTCACCTGGATCACGGTGGGGGTGACGACCTGATCAGGGCTGGGCGGCCAGGCCTGCGTCGTGGGCTCGAAGCGGGTCTGCCGTGCTTGGGTGCCGAGCGGGTTGGTCAACAAGTTGTTGAGCCACGATCCACTGGGCTGCTTCTTGTCAGGCGGCCTCGGAAGCATCAGAACCTCCTTGTTCAGCCTTCTTCGCATTCATTCGCTGCAAAGCGATGGCGAGCTGGTTGAAGCCGCTGGACTTCGGGGTTGAAGAGGGCGTCTCGGTCACATCCTTGCTTCCGTCGCTTCCCTTGATGCCATCTCTGGATGCGTACTCGGTAGCCATGATGTGAGCGAATTCATCCGTTCGAACCTTCACGCGATCTCCTACGAACAATAACAGTTTTACAGTTTTCAACGGAGCCTTACTACAGGGTTTTCCACGGTTCTCCGTCGTGACCAGTGGAAAAGGGCTTCTTCTCGAGAATACAACCTACATTAAACTACATCGCACTCGTCCTACACGCTATCTGTTTCAGAAAACAGGCTTATGAAAGCGTGCGTCCACGTGTTTCAGGGTTTTCCAAGAGAAGAGCTCCGCTAGGCGTTATGTGAATAATCTTCACCATACCTTTTTCGCTTCGCACTTCTTCTACAGAAATTAACCCCAAATCTACCAATGACAGCTTTAGTTCGTTTCCTTTGCGGATTGACAAACAAAGTTGTTTGTAGATTTGCGTGGTGGCTAGATAGCCGGAATTTTGGCGTAGGGTTGCCAAAAATTCATGTTGTTGGTTGGTTAAGTTGTAGGAAAGGGATATTGGAATGGAGGTATCTTTATCGTTATCATCATCACTAGCAACAGCAACATTATCATCATAAGTATTATCATGAACAATGCCTTCTGCGTGCTCTTGAATGTTTCGCAATGTTTCAACGTCATCGTTTGTTGCCACTCTGCTGAGCTTGAATACCTTGTCCAGCTTTTCGAGCTGCCGCTGGAGCTTTTCTGTATCGCATGACTCTTGAAAATGCTTAAGCCTGCGATGGTCTTTAGCCTTTCCTTTCATCAGGGTGGAAAGCGCATCATCAGTGATGATATTCTTCTTGACGTCAATAAACGGTGCCTTGATGAGGAAAGGATTGTAGAATCGCTCTGCTAATTTTACAATTGCGCTGCCGACCGGGAGCATGGAGAAGTATTTTCGCTGCTCGCGCATTTGCATGAGGTTGGAGACACATTCTACATCTGCTGGAAGGATCTGCTGGAAAGCTATGTTGCAGGCAGAATTTCCGGCAACCGTGTCGCTGAGCTTAGAAATGTGCTGGTCGAGGCAGATTAAGCTAACGCCATATTCCCGGATTTCCCGGTAAATCATATCGGTGATGCTTTCGGTGAGGAAGTTTGGCTTTTCTTTGAGAAAAATGTTGTGGGCCTCGTCAACAATGATGGCGAGCCTAAACTTGTTGCTTTCGTAGTTGTTTGCTTTCATCAGCTTGTACAGGTAGGTCAGGAAGAAGCTGGTGAAGAATTTTTTCTCGCTCGTGCCAAGATTATGGAGTTCAAAGACCACTTGCTTATCCATAATCTCTTCAACAGTGTACGCGTCTTCTCCCTTGTAATTGATCGCCTCACCGAAGTCTCCATAGGTAAGGGAGGAGGCGATTCGAAGAGCGCTTTCAAGCCATTCTGATTCTCGGCCATGGCGCCGCGCACTCATATCTGCTTCATAATCTTCAAGGCGATCTTTGACTTGGTGCCAGGTTGGATAATTCTCGCTGCCTTCATAGACGCCAAAGTCCTTAAATGCCCTATCGAGTGTTTCGCGCAGCAGCTTATGGACGCCGAAGCTTGCAAAGAATGCGTCATTGATCAGATCGCACAAAATGTTAATCCATTCCTTCGCCCCAATATTTTTTGGTGGGCGATTAATGTTGAGCTTGAAGTGGTTGCTGACTCGTTCGTTGCCGACAGTAAAGCAGTGAACGCTTTTGTCTTTATTCATGAGCTGGCGAAAGCTTTTCTTCCAATCAAATGCGATGAAAGGCTTTCTCTTCATGACAAAATTGCCGAGAAGATGGAATGCAAAGGTTGTTTTTCCGCTGCCGCTCATGCCAGAGATGCAGACGTGTCTTGGCCAGTCATTTTCCCGCAGCCCAAATTCATACAGGTTTGTTTTGGCGTACAAGATCGTGCCGAGAGGATATTCTCCTGCCACGACACCTTGCCTTGGTGGCTCAAGCATGATGTCCTCATCAGAAAGAAGGCCTTTGTTGAGGTACTTGTGGTAGAGGGAATGAAGCGCTTGCTCAATTTCGATCTTGCTCTCCACTGAATCAGCAAGGCGGTACTTGAGATAGATCTGGTCGATTTTCTCGCCGAAGACTGGCTTCAGCTTCTTGCAGACTTCCTCGGTAGTGAGCGCACGTTCCATGGTGTTTTTCTTTTTACTATCTTTTTTCTATCTATTTTTATTTTCTATATTTTATCTTTTCTATGTGATTATTGTTAGCTAATCATTGTGTTAATATCTTGTCAAGCATGTCAAGCCTGCTTTCTTTTTCCTTGAATTCCTTGACTCGCTCGCGCAGCTCGTTCTTGAGTTTGGCAATGTCCTTCCAGTTTTCTACTTCTTCTTCGATCATAAACCGCTCAAGCTCGATCTGCTTTGTTTTAAGGTTGAGAAGGTCGTGCTTGAGTGATGCATCGTCGTTGCTGGTTGCGCTGAGCTGCAGCTCAAGATTATTGAACGTGTTTAGCATCTTCTCAATTTTTTTTGAGATTTGAGAGGTGAGATCATCTCTTTTTTTGATGAGGTCTTCAATGTCCTCAATGACGCCTTTGATGGAATCAACTTTTACGGTCTTGAGTGATTGAAACACGTCATCTTTCAGCTCGTCTTTTGAAGAATAAGAAGAACGCTTCGTGGATGCGAAAGAAGATTCTACTGTCTGATAAACTTTTCTATGGTCCTTCCCCAATAAGTCAAGGACTTCCAACTCTGGAATTCTTTCTGTCATTTCAGCTTAAGCAAACACTATGCGCACAGCATTTCCTGAATAGGCTAGTCGAGTTTTGAACTCCTTTATAAACATTGTGTTTTTTTGGCTGGCCCCGATAGGCTATTTCTCGACGAGAGTCTTGTTTTGGGACAGGCATACCAACAACATTCTAGAGCTGCTTTGGCTGTGGTATTTTTTGTCCAATAGTTCTAAAAATGAGATAAACATCCCTTTAAGTCAGGGGTTAGGGTGTGGGTTAAGGTGTTGCGTTCAGAAATACTAAGGAGGTACGACTCCAAATTCTGGAGCTCAACCCTGGCTAACTTGTCTTTGTCTCAGACTGATCCTGAGACATTGGTGATGCTATAATAGTGATGCCATAACGTTGATCTCTTTTTTCCCGTTATTTTCAGTCACGATCTTCTATGTCTCTTATAAGATTTCTATGGACGTCTAATCTCCATCAAAATCAACAACTTTAAATATCACATCTGTGCATCAGGCGGCAAGAATAACCGGAGGTGTTTCCTATTGTAACTTGCAATTCTTGTGATGCTGAAGCAACAGGGTCAGACCTGTTCTGCAGGCAGTGCGGCGAAGAAATAGAGCACGATACTGATGTCGTCCAGTGTGACTGCAGCGCTGTTGTTGGAGAAAAAGACAATTATTGCCACGCCTGCGGCGCCGAGTTTAGCGGCACTGTTGAAGATGGCGGCGAAGATAGTGAAGATGATGAAGATTCAGACAATTCTGACCATCAAGAGGACGATGGCGATGACGACGAAGATGATGGTGACGATAACGATGACACAGAGGAGGAGACGGAGGAGGAAGCTTAAGGCTTTCTCTCTTTCTTTTCTTCTTTTATGATCCTTCCATGATCATTGGCTGTACTGCCTTTCTATTTTTTATTTTTTCGATTTTTGACGTGTCAATCATCTCTCGCCATATTAACGACATTAGAACAACATTACAGCAAACCTGTAGAATATGTTTTTCAGATTATGGGCTTACGACACCTGGCGTTTATGTTTATCTCAGGGCATAGGGCCTCAATTGCCCTCAGGTCGTACGTTGTGGTTTCCTGAACTTTTACCGATATAGTATCTCCAATATGGTAATCGCCGTGGACAATAATTGGCTTGTACGCATCATTCCTGCCGACAAAGGAGCCGTTCTTTCCACGTTCATCAATAATGATGTTGCCTTCCCATTTGATCCATCCGTTATTCTGTTGGCGTGCAATGCTGTTGAATAGTTCTGTTACGCATTTAGATCGTTCTTTAACGAGGGTGGGATCGAGTTGGGGCATCATGGCTGCAGCTGTTCCAGGCCTGTCCCAGAATCGTGAGATGTTTAAGACAGATGGCCTAGTATCATGTATCAGTCTGAGACTGTCTTGAAACTCTTCGTCAGTCTCTGTTGGAAACCCGACAATAATGTCAGTTGCGATCGTTATTGCTGGAATTTCTTGCCGGAATCGAGTCGCTATTGTTTTGTATTCTTCAGCCGTGTATTCTCTCTTCATCAATTGCAAGATTCTATTATTTCCACTTTGAGCAGGGAGGTGGAGGAATTTGAACATTTTCTGGTGTTTCATGATGCTGACGAGCTCGTCTAAGAAGCCAAGGATATGGTTCGGGTTTCCCATACCAAGCCTCACCTTAAAATCACCTGAGACTCTTATTACTTCCTGGAGGAGATCGGGAAGCCTCAGTCCAATATCCTTTCCCCATGCCCCGGTATCTTCAGAAGTTAGCCATACTTCTTTAACCCCTTCCTCAACTGCCCTTTTTATTTGTCGGATAATATCTTCTTTAGGGTAGGATCGGAGTCGTCCCCTGGAGTGAAGGGTTTTACAGTATGTACAGCTTCCAAGACAGCCTGAGTTGATTGGTACAATCTCAACAATAGGGTTCCTTCGTACCTTTGGCTTGTTCAATGGTGATTCTTCTGGATTTCGCTGAAGAAGATGGATGGTTTCTCCTTGCAGTGTTTTTTCAACAGCATAAGCGATCTTGTCGTATTGGGTGACTCCCACTATGCTGGTATTTTTGAGGACTTCAGTGAGCAGGCTTGGCTGCCCTTGTGGAACACAACCAGTGATGATAGTTGGTTTTTTAAGTTGTGTTGCAGCTGCATTCATTGCCGTGAACATTTTTGCTTCTGCCCCATTTTTGACCGTACAAGAGTTGATAATGACAAGATCTGCTTCTTGCGCAGAGAACGCTTCTTCATACCCTGCTTGGACAAGTAAACCCATCATTAATTCAGAATCTGCTTGGTTATGGGTGCAGCCAAAGGTTTGGATAAAGATTCTTTCCATATCATCTTGGAACGTTGTATTATTTTTATATCTTCTCTTCCCATCCTCTTTTGGTTATTCATTCTCCTCTTGTATTGTTTCCACCAGCACAATCTTTAAATAGTCGAAACCATACTTGGATAGCTTATTCGTCCTTATACCGAATATACGCTATAAGGAACAAACGAGGTGTGCAGCATGCCAAAATACGTTGTTGATAGAAAAGAAGGATTGATGAAGAGCGGTAGGGAATACAAGGTAAAGGAAGTGGATGCGAAGGCTTCTGCCGCTAATCCCTTTATGGGTGCCGGTGGAGAAGGACTTCGACTCGTGACCGACTTGGACTTATCGCGAGGCCATCTGTTTAGTGGAAGTATTGGCAAAGATGGTAAAGTAAAGTACGTCAAAAAAGCATAATTCTTTTATCCTTTTTTTTGTTCTTTTCTGTTTTCTCTTTTTATCTTTTCTTTACCTTTCCTTTATTTTACCTTCACTTTATAATGCATATCCTCAATTTAATACCCAGTTATCCAGAGTAGGGCGAGAAAGATTCCATAAAGAAGCAACAGCAGCCAACCCTCTATTTTTCTTGCTTTTCGTTCACTTCTCAAAAACCATAAGAGAAGAATGCTTAGCAGAATCATGTATGGGACAGTAAACGTAATGCTGCCGGGTGGAATTTTAACAGGAGAAATAACTGCGCTGATGCCGAGCACTAAGAAGATATTGGTGATGTTGCTTCCAATAATATTTCCTAAAAAAATATCAGTGGCCCCTTTTCGTATCGCGCTGATCGATACCCCTAGTTCAGGAAGGGAGGTGCCGATTGCAACGCCGGTGATGGCAATAATTGTTTTGCTGACCTGAAAGCTTTCGGCAATGCCTATCAATCCCTTGAGGAGCAGTTTTGCGCCAACAATAACCCCGATAAACGTAAGCAAGAGAGTAGCCACATCCCAGATTATCTTTTTGTTTTTAACAAAAAATGTGGTATTAGGGCTGGTGCCGCGCCTTAACAGGCTTCGAAGTCCGCCATGAATTTTTTTAACGTATTGGAACCTGAAGAAATAATGGAGAAAGTGCTTAAAACTTGCTATTTGCCCTGCCTTCAGATTATCAATAAGAAAGTAGAGGTATGCAACAAAGAGGCAAAGAAGGATAATCCCCTCAATTCTTAGAACGTACGTCATCTCGCTTAGGGATGGGATGATGCTTTTAGCCATAAACAGGTAAGCAAGAAAGCAGGAAAAGAGCATGATGAACCCGTCACGTTCCAAGAACGGCTTCTTCATGAGTATCTTTCCGCTAAGAATTCCAAGGCCGGTAATAAGCCCTATATTTGCAATATTACTCCCGATGGTTGTTCCAATAACGACGTCGCCCATGCTGCTGGCGCTGGTTTGGAGGGAGGCAAAAATACTAGTGGCAAGTTCTGGGAGGTTTGTTCCTATTCCGACAATGGTCAGCCCGATAAAGAAATCAGATACGCCAAAGATGGCGGCAATCTTTGCCGAATACTCCACGAACCAGTCAGAGCTTTTCACAAGAAGAATCAGCCCGGTCAGGAAAAACACTAATGCTTCAATCATAGTCTACCTTTTTTGGCATATCGGGCACATCATGTCTCGGCGAGAATATATCCTTATTATCCTTATCAGAATATATCTCATAAATATATCAA
>JACOVM010000004.1 GCA_016177345.1 Candidatus Woesearchaeota archaeon
GAAGAGAAAGAAAAGAATGGAGAAAACAAGATTTTTAAAAAAGCATGTATAAAAGATAAGCATGTTCGAAAATGCGAAAAGTGACGGCAAAATAGGAACGTACACGTTCTCAACCCCTATTTGTCGGATAGTCATCCGCTTCCAATTTCTCTCTGCCAATGATTTCTTTGGAGAGATTGATGAAAGCGCTTTTTCCGGCATCATCGCCAAAGCATTAGAATATGCTGGCTATCAGGAAAAGCAAGAGCTGGAAATCGTTGTATACATAAATCTGCTTGAAATGCGCCGTATAAGGCAAGCAGTTTCTTCAGCTATCCAAAAGAAACAACCTGTTTCTATTCATCATCATTATGTTACCCATGATCTTGCACATGTGGATAGGGCTGATTTGAGAACAGGAAAGAACAAAGTCTATATTGACTTCACCAATGGGTATTGCTTTTATCTGCTTACTGCATACAACGACACCTTTCAACATTATGGGGTGGAGGCCATATCAAAGGCAGATGAGAAGCAATTGCTAGCTGGCTTGGAAAGACATGCAAAAGAGCAGTACCTCCAAAAATTATATGCCGTAATCGCCCATGAGCTTACCCACTTGTGGCACTTAAAAAAATCTAAAGCAAGCGAGTACTGCCAAAGAAGAACTAAGAGATTTAACAGATTACAAAAGGATTATGAAAAAAGCATTGAAGTAGAAGGGCAGATTCAAAGCTTATTCAGATACCCAAAAGAATCTTTTTTAAGCATACTTGAGAATATTCTTAAGCATCTCCAAAAATGGTATGTCCATCTTCGCAAAAAATTCATTCTCTTCGAGCAAATGCTCTGCGAAGAAGGAATGGCAGTCTTTATGGAAAAATACTTGACAGGAAAATATGATTTTCAGGCGATAAAAAGGAACGCTGTTGCTTCTGCCCAAAAGTTACAGCAAGAATTCAATGCATTTCTTGAGGCATTTGAATTTATTGTACAATTCCTGAAAAAAATGTATCAGGCGATCCAAAAAAATAGTTCATATTACCCGCCAAAGCAGGAAATACAGCAATACGAAGGAATGGTAAACATAATTATTACCTTTATCTATTCCTCAATGGGCCATGCGCCGTATACTATTGGGTCCGATATCCCTTCAATGTTATATTATGGTTCCTTCCCTATTGAAGAATTTGGAGGATTTACACAAGGCAAGCTAATAGGGCAATACATGATTGCCTGCAGAAATTTTTCAATGGCAGCCACAGTTTCAGTAGGAGATAAAGGAAGCGGTATTTTTAATATTTATCAGAATACCACCATGTTTAATAAGTTAAGAAAAGAGCTAGGGATATCATGAACCTCATCCTCGTCATTTCCACCCAAGACTTTGCCGGCCTGACCATCAAGCAGAATCTTCTTCAAAGCTATGCATGGAAAAAGACAGCTGTGCTGTTTGAGAAAGAGCCAGTGCTGTTATTAGAAACGCCTTCACCATATCATGTTCAAATGATAACGACATCAAAGCGCTCAATACTCTGCGAGCATATTGATGATGAGATCAAACAGAAGGGCATCTTGTGCGATGCCATTATTTTTCCAACTACCCATCGAAGCCAGGAAGGCGTGCCTGCCTTGACTGCCCATTCGGTAGGAAATTGGGGAGAAGCGCCACTTGGTGGCATCCCTCGGCAGCTCAGCGTTCCCCTGCCAAGAATAATGCGATGCGCTTTTGAACAGCTCCAGAAACAAGTTCGAGGAAGCACATACCAAGCTGCGCTGGAATGCACGCATCACGGCCCAGATCTTGACGCGCCGTGTATGTTTATCGAGCTCGGCTCTTCTGAAGAGCAATGGAAGGACATTGATGGAGGTAAAAGAGTAGCAAACGCATTGATGGCAGCACTTGCTTCACCAATTCCAGAGTATGAGATCGCCTTTGGTATCGGCGGCCCCCATTATTGCCCTAATTTTGTTAAAGTTATGGAACGAAGCAATTATTGTTTTGGCCACATCTGCCCAAAATGGGGATTGCCTGATTTGAATAAAGAAATGATTCAGCAGGCGATGAAGAAGTCTGGCGCGACACTGGTTATTCTTGACTGGAAAGGGGTTGGGGAACATAAAGAGAGAATTGTGAAACTGTTAGACGAAATGAAGATTCCCTGGAAGAGAACTGATGAATTTAGGTAATCATTTCTCGCATTTCTCCCACATCAGCCAGAACCATTTCCGATAACTATCTGCTAGTTTTCTGCTGATGATGACAAACTGCACAAGGTCATCATCAAGCTTGTTGATGCCGAGGCCAGTAAAGGTAACAATTCTGTCGCCAAAAATGTCAATGGCAGAATTGGTGGAACATTCTGGTGGCAGGAACCGTGCTTCATGAAGATGACGTTTCACTGGGCTTTCGATGTCTTCTTCAATATGGCCTCGCATTTCGTGGTCAAATAAGTGATAGCAGTGGAGCTTCTTCTTGTTTAGCTCCTTATAGAATCTGGCACGAAAAGAAGCAAGCCTTGGATCAAACCAGCCGCCTTTTGCCCCAATGCAGTACACGTCTTCTCCAACATCAAGAATGTCCTGCATGTAGTTGCGAAAACCTTGAACACCACGGTAAATATAAGCCTGCTCATTTTCCTTTTTCGCCAAGTACCTTCGCTTGAGATCAGGGATGACTTTGGCAAGCTTGTCTTCCTTTTCCTTGAGAATGGATAGAAGGCGTTCTGGATCTATTGCCCTAAACCGCTGCTCTCCCCCCTGGACATATTGCGCAGCAAGGCCTTTGTCCATCAATTTTGTTAATGCATCATACACGTTTCTTCGGTGCACTTTAGATTTGATGGAGATCGTGTTGACGCTTGCCTCGCCAAGCTGGAGCATGGCTTCGTATACCCGTGTTTCATTCAGGCTCAGGCCTGCTTCCATAAGGGTTTCTTCGTGCATGGTGAGAAAGAACAAATGGAAATATATAAAGGTTTCTTATCATGGTGGTAAGTACCACCACAATAGTTAATATGGGTGTGCTTGTTCCTACTTTACAGAGATTATTTTAGGAGGAGAAAAAAGATGGAGATCCAACCACTCAAACAAGAATTAACATTAGCGTATCGAGTACACCACTACATGCTAGAGGCTGACGTTCCTGATAGGTATATAAGCGCAGCTGGAAAAAAGATTGAGTTTGTTCGAAAGCTTCAGGCTCTTGCTGGTATTGAAGCAACATTCTGTTTCAGTCGAAGGGAAACTTCTGTTCTTTCACCAGAAAAACCAACGCATACTGCGACTATGGAAATATTGGATGACCTTCTCGCTGATGGCACCTGTCGTAAAAAGGACGACAAGCCTGTTGAGCCAACGAAAGAAAAAATAGGGGGAAGATACGGAGAAGATAGTTATCATGGCCAACTGGCAGAACATATTGCCGTCTATGTCACCCAACACATGCCAGGCTATAACTCTGCCACACGCATAACACTTCATTCAGCAGAACTATTTCATGGCCCTCATGATAGGCAGAGTAAGCTTGCCATGCCTGCTATTATGGAGCTTGCCGGCAGGGCAGTTATGGATGCCCGTGAATTCATAGCGCCAAAAGCGCTGGCAGGTTATTAAAAAATAATGGAAAAGGTAAAGACCATGACCTATCCAACAATCTATTCAACACTCAGAGAACTTGAAGATGCCCTTCCCGCCATGTTAGGCATTGAACGACTATTTTCCAAAGACCATCAATTCCAAAAACAAGATGGTACGGTTGTTCAGCCAACTGCTGTGCCCCATGGGATGATTGAGTTAAGGGTATTTTCTCGTTGGAGGGCGTACGAACATCCCCATGGCTACGAGATTCATGATCAGACTCTGCGATCCATAGGAGCCAATATTGCTGATACGCAAGCAAATGCTGCTGAAATCGGCGGCTTTCGTGGAGACTCTTTTCCAATCCAACTCTACAAGATATAATA
>JACOVM010000073.1 GCA_016177345.1 Candidatus Woesearchaeota archaeon
TATTTATTTTATCATATACCATTGTTACTGCAAACTGGTATCTTCTTCTTGTTCACTTTTTCTTTTTTCTTCCTTCTGTTCTTCTGGCTTCTTTTGAGGGGATGTTGTTTTAGCTGCTCCTTTTTTTGCTCCTTCCTTCTTTCCTTCGGAAGCCTCTTCATCAGCCATCATCTTTTCTTTTTTCCTGAGGTGCTCATGCTCGACAAAGCGTACATGGGGTGCACTAACTTTTTCAATGATGATAAAATGCTTGGTCTTGCTTAATGGCCTGGTTTCAACAATCTTTACTTTTTCTCCTTCAACAGCATTAATGCAGGGAGGGTTATGAACGTGAAGTTTGGTGAGCCGTCTGCTATATCTTTCGAATTTTCTGATAAAGTGCCGGCGCTCCCATGCAACTGTTGCTGTTTTTGCTGCCTTTGCTGAGACAACAGTCCCAACAAATGTTCGCCCATGGAGGCGAACATGCCCATGATACGGACAGTGAATATCAGTGCAGGGCTTGGCTGGCTGTTTTGCAACTTGAATTCCGATGTTATTCGTTGTAGTCATGGTTGATCTCGTTTAGCTATCCTAGCAGTTTCATTATCTTTTCTGTTTTTTTGGTGATAATCTTTCATCAATTCTTCCGAAGAGCTGATTCCCTTTGATGGTAAGCCCATTGAGGGTGATGGTGATTGCATGTTTCATGATTTTTTTTTCTCCTTTCTGTGTTGCAAGGGTAATTGTTGCTTTTGTTTCATCAACAACACGCCCGCTAAGATTATTGAGGGACTTGTTTGTTGATTGAACAATCTGTATTGTTGATCCGATAAGCATGGGAGTGCATTTTTGGTGGCTCATTGGCTCTATCTATTGTTCCTATTTTACATCAATGGTATCTTCTGAAAAGCCAAGCTTGAGAAGCAGTGGCTTCACACGATTTCTATGGTTACCTTGAAGTTCGACGATGCCATTTTTGATTGTTCCACCGCAGGCGAAGGTATTCTTGAATGTTTTTAGCAAGTCCTTCATGTCTATCTGCTTTTGGTCAATGCCTTCAATGACAGTGTATGCTTTTCCAAACTTTCGCTTTTCGGATTTGATAACAATCCGAAGGTTTTCTTTTGCGATGGATTCACAAACACAAAGGTCCTTTGGCAAACCACAGATGCTGCATATCTCGCTCATGCTTTTGGATTCACCTCGTTCGATGCTTTCTTTTTAGGCATCATTTTTTGCTGATTTTGCTTCTTGAGCTGCTCTCCTTTTTTTGGAGGGGATGCTGGTGAAGATTCCATTTGTTTTCCTTTGGAAGAGGTGATGGTCAACAATCTTGAAATGGTTCTGCGAATATTTTTGAGCTGCATAGTGTTCTTTGGAGGGGTTCCTGTTGAAACCTGGGCCTGGAGCTTAGCATACTCTTTTCTGAGGTCTTGTATCCTTTTTGGAACGTCAGCAGCAGCGACATCCCTTAGCTCTTTCATTGCTCGTGTCATGATGGAGTATCTGCTTTATTAGATTCTGTATTTTTTGTCCGTTTGCTTTTTCTTTTTCCTGATTTTTTATCAGCATCTTTTTCTAAAGAGCTAGTATCAGTAGTGGCATCGGTCGTATTTGGTTGCCTCTCTTCAGAAGACTCTGAAGATGATTTTTTTGATTGCTTTTTATCCGCTGCTTTTTCAGGGGCAGGAACGCTTTGCTGTTGGGCTGTGCTAGCGTTTTCCTTTGATTCTCCAGGCTTAATAATCCGGATGTCATCCGGAAGTATAGTTGTTGATGGCATAATTCTCACTTGAATGCCAATAACTCCTGATTTGAGCCTTGCCGTAGCGTATGCCCGGCGAACCCCTGTAATAGCGATATCCCCGCATTTTTTGAGGTAGCCATTAAAAAATCTCCATGTTTTTGCACGCATACTTGGAACTTTACCGCTGATCTTGAGCTCAATACCCTTTGCTCCTGCAGCCATGACATCAGTGAGCACTTTGTGAGCTATTCCTTTAAAGCGTGCAGACCCAAAGCGTTCCAGTGACATTGCAACTCGCTCTGCAACAAGGCTTGCATCGAGATTGATATTGTCTACTTCAGCAATTTCAATTTGGGGATTTTCAAGATGGTATTTTTTCTTAAGGTCAATCGTGAGCTTTTTGATGTTTTGCCCCTTTCTTCCAACAATCATCCCCGGCCTAGATGTGTAAATAATCACTTTTTCACCCATGGGAGTACGTTGAACCCGAGTGTGGCTATGCCCGCTATTTCTCAAGTCGCTAGAGATGTACTCCTGGACGGAGAGCTCTTTCATCCGTTGCTCGATGATTTTTCGTTCAATCATGGTATTACCGTGTTCTCCTATTGGTTATGTTATAGCAAATCTCATTGATTTATGAACAAATTTAATGAGATTCTGCTATTAATTGTTGGCTTATACTAACTTTTGCTGACCTTTAACAATAGGCCCTTTGCCCTGCTTTGGTGGGGCAGATTTTGGCTGTTCTACTGTTTTGTTTGAAGGGGGAGTTTGGATGGCGGCAGATTCCATAGCTGGAGCCGATGTTTTTACCTCTTTTCCCTTTGCTTCTTTTTCTCCAGCTGCTTTTTTTGAATCAGCTTCAGGCTTCTTCTTTGTTTCCTGCCCTTGCTGCTGCTTTCGTGCCTGCTTTTCTTCAACAACAACTTCGAGATGGGTCGACTTCATGGTCCTCCCTCTCTGCCGTGAAAAATGAAATTGAGTTGCGCCCTTTTGGGCAATGAGATGGGTAAGGTACAAATTTGCTGTATTCAACCCTTTCTGCTGTGCATTTGTCTCCACGCTATTCATTAACTCTAAAAAGTATTTGCATGCCTTTACGGGATATCGCCCTGAGGCCATTCCTTTTTTATGGCCAACCCCATTCGTGAATCTGCGAAATGGCACTGCGCGTTTCTTTTCAAGAACATCCTGAAGAAGCGCCTTCGCCATTTGGAGATTCTTTCTGCGAAGATACGTGCAAATTTCTATGGAGTGCCTGACGGAGACTGGCACATCTTTGGTTGAAGCACGTGCCATTCTTCCTGCATCATATCCCTGGAATGCGTAATGTTGGGCCATGGTTTATCTCACCGACACGCTTGCGCTGGATCTTGTTGCACCGACACCAGGAGCAGAGTGTGTTACTCGTGTTCTTGTTAATGCAAATTCTCCTAATCGATGCCCGATCATAGGAGGCTCAATAGTTATTGGAGTATACGTTTTTCCATTATAGATCTTGATAGTGGTGCCAACCATCATTGGCGTAACAACAGCGTCTCTTGCGTGAGTTTCAATATTCTTCTTTTTTTGTTGAATCTTTTTGATAAGGGCTTTCAGCTGAGCATTAGGCTCTTGCTGCAGTGTCCTTCGCTCTCGTGCAGGAAGGAGCGCAAGGAACTCCTTGACTTGCATTGTTTGGAGTTCTTGAAGTGTTTTTCCTCTGTACGTGAATTCTTTTTTTGCCATGGTGCATGTCAGTTAGGGAACGAGGACAACACTGATGATCCGCGTTACTCCTGGACTACTGTCCTCCCTGTTTTTCGGCCTGTTCGTCGTGGCCTAATCATTCCCACTTTTCGCCCTGGGCCTGCATGGCGTGGGGCTGGCCGTGCTTTTGATTTTCTACTTGTTCTCTTGTTACCGAATGGATGGTCGACTGCGTTTTGAGCTGAGCCTGACATTTTTGGCCAGAGCTTATTTCGCGCCTTCATTTTATAATACTTTGTTCCTGCGCGGAGGAATGGCTTGTCTGTTCTTCCACCCCCAGCTGCAATTCCAATCATTGCACGGCAGTCTGCTGGAAAGCTTTTTTCTTTTTTAGAGGGAAGTTTTACTGTAACAATTTTATCTGATTTTGCAACGATTCGCGCAGCTGCTCCAGACGCACGAACAAATTTTCCGCCATCTCCAGGCGCTGATTCAATATTATAGATCTCTATTCCTAAAGGAATTGCATGAAGGGGAAGCGTGTTTCCTATTTGAGGCTCCGCATCTGGGCCTGCCTGTACTGTTCCACCAACTACTATTCCTTCCGGTGCAATAGCAAGGGTGGTTTCTCCATCAATATATTCAATAAGTGCAAGAGGAGCACTATGGCCTGGGCAGTGAATAAGCTCAACCACTCGCCCTTGATGAAGTGGCACGGCATCAAGCTGCTTTAATTTTGCCTGCCCGGCATACCTGAATGATGGCGCCCGATAGGTTGGAGAGCCAGTTCCCCGTGCCTGTGAAATAAGATTCTTTCCCATTGTTGTTATCCGTTTATTGTTTTTTTGATCCCATTTTTTGTTTTCTCATTGATCAATTGCGAATTACATGAGCCCCATTTGTGTCGCAATGTCTATTGCGGGGGTTTCAGCGGAAAAGCGAATATATGCTTTTTTCATTCCTTTATTGTTGATGAGGGTTGTTACTTTTGTTACCCTGGCTTTAAACATTTCCTCTGCTGCTTGCCTAATCATATGTTTTGTTGCATTCATGTCTACGATGAATGCAAGGGTATTGTCTGCTTCCATCATTCTGATAGATTTTTCAGTGGAAAGCGGATGCTTAATCACATGATCTTGGGTTATAACGTGCTGTACCATGGTTCATCTATTCATTCTTCTTGATGTTTTTTTCTGTTTTCACCAATTCTTTTTTTGATTGGTTCGGCTGGCTTGATGACCCTTTGTAAGTATTGCTGAAAAGATTTTCTTTGGAAATTCTTGCTAATGCAGCAGAAGTGAACAGGGTAAGCCTGCCATGCACTGCACCCGGGGCAAGGAGATTTGCGTTAAGAGAATCAACAGCGATAACATCAATTCCCGGAAGATTCCTTGCAGCTTGAACAAGAGGGCAAGCATGGCTAACAACAATAAGGGGGCCATGTGCTTTCTTGTATTTTCTTCCCCGCATTGCCCCTTTCCCCGCCCTGATTGTTCGTTCAGAAACGCGCAGGAGCTCATTGGCCATGCCAAGGGCGCTGAATACTTTTTTTGCCTGGCCTGCTGTTGGCAATGTCTCGAACGCATTATCAAGGGCAAAGGGATATGCTGATGGAATAATATGGCCTCTCTTTTGGACAATGTCTTTGATCATAACTGCAGCCATTGCTGAGCGAATAGCTTTTCTATTATCTTTTTTGTTTATTTTTTTTTAAAGGTCTTTTTGTGCTTTCGGGGGGTGGGCTTGCCTTCCACCAACTGTCCCTGGAGCAACTGCACCAACCCAGTTGAATCGTGTTCCTGACCTGCTTAAAATTTTTCTTGGAACACGAGAGATTCCATACCCGTAAGAAGTTTTGTAATCTCGTCGTCGACGAGAAAGTTTTGCAGAATAGCGCATGCCTGCGCCTGGCTTTGCACCATAGGGCTGCCGTGCATTTGCCTGTAATGTCTCAACAGCTCGCTTAATAAGATCTGGCCGTACCTCTTCTTGAAAGATGGGCGGGAGGTCGACCGTGCCTGCTTGGCTATTGGTTATGGTGATGATGGGGATTTTCATGGTTATCTTTGCTCATAGTTATGCTTGATGGGATATTTTGCTAAGGTACTGGATTGAAGGCGCTTCTTGCGGCAGCCTTTTGTCTGGGCGGCGAGCAGGGCTAAATCGAATAAGGCGTTTTGATGGTCCTGGAATTGAACCCTTTACTAAAACATAATTATTTTTAACAAAGCCATATCGAATAAAGCCACCAGCAGGATTGATAAGAGAAGGATCATCTCCAATTTTTAGGATATGCTTATTCCATTCTGTTCTTGTATGATAGCCCATTTGGCCTGCATGGGCTACTCGGTACATCATGTGCTGTTGGCCGCACCACGCGCCTAAGCTTCCTGGCCCACGCTTTGTTTTTTCTGCCTTGTGCGAGCGAATAGCAACACCAAAGCGTTTTACTGGGCCTTGAAAACCCTTTCCTTTGGTGACTGCATGAACGTCAACCTGTTGGCCTTCCTTCATCAGCTCTTTAACATGGAGCTCTTTTCCAAGCGCCTGTTTTGCATAAGAGAGCTGTTCATCTGGCTTTCCGGGAATAACAATTTCAAACAGTTCTGGCTTTTTCTTTCCTATGCTCGTGCGATGTGGCTGCGTATGAACAAGGAGCCTGACAGAAGAAATACCCTCAGAAGAAAGAGATGCTATTGCTGCGGAGGTGTCTTTTTTTGGGATTGGCAAGCGTCGAGAAACCTCCTTGTCAAATTTGGTAACAACGCTGCTCTTCACTCGGTCCCCATCTTGAGTGAGAGTATAACATCGAATGCCAACAACTTTCATGGGGGGGCATTCGACAATAGTTACTGGTAGTGAAATAACCTGCCCCTTGTTTCTCGAGGTTGCTTTATTATCAATAACAAGAACGTGAGTCATCCCTACTTTATATCCAGCAAATTCAATAGGTTTTACTTCTTTTTGGCCCTGGATTGGGGCTCTAACTCGAGGATACTCCCGTCTAGCCCGCTTTCGCGGCCAAAACTGCATACTCCCTCGCCGTGGTCGTAAGACGTCTCCCATAGTGCTTTTTTGTGTTTTTCAGTATTTTTTACTAGATCAGCTTTCTCAATGGAGCCAATTGTAATTGTTAGTCATTGTGGAATCAAGAGAATAAGGCATTTGGAACCCCCTATTTCTCGTTCTCTAATGTTGGATAACAAACCTAATAGGCTTTTTTTAATGAAAAAAAGCACATTTAACAGGCCTTTTCACAAAGAAGTAGGATTCTACTCACCTTGTACTGAAAAGACTGCTTTTCAGGCTTGGTAATCATATTCCCGCATTTAAACCTGCAATAAGGCGTTTAAATGCTATTATTACTATTTTGCGA
>JACOVM010000091.1 GCA_016177345.1 Candidatus Woesearchaeota archaeon
AAGGAAAAGAGGTAAAAGTCGTTCTGTCAGCAGAAGCAACTGAAGAATACAACGAACTAAACAAGATTGTTGGTGATGAACTACAACGAGGAGTAACTTCTTCCATTCATCAATCTATTTTCAGATCAATAGAACGGGTTAAAGGATGGCTTAAAGAGAATCCTTTCGCCGGCGACCAAGTAAAGAAAGGACAAATTCCCGACTATTACACCCAAAAGTATGGTGTTTCAAATCTCTGGCGGATTGAACTATCAAACTATTGGCGACTTATCTACCCCATTCAATCAAATGAAGTGGAAGTTATCGACTTCGTACTTGACATTATTGACCACAAAGAATACGACAAGAAATTTTGTTACAAAGGGAAGTAGCGCCCCACCCACTAACGACAACTAACTCAAACGGTGCCAGTGTTTTCTTTGCATGATGACAAAAAACTTCTCGCTTCGCTCAACCTGCACATAAAGTGCAGGCAACATAACCCTATCTAATTATCGAATCATTCCGTATCGGGTATGGGCGGATAAAAACTCATCCCAATTTGCTTCTGGCCGCGAATGTGGAATTCAAGTCCAATGTCATCATATTTGTAAACAGTAAAATAACTTAATAGTTGGGTTTGGTCGGGATTTCCAAAGTGCTGAAACAATGCCTTTTTAGAATGTCCAATTTTTGTATTCCCCTGGAGGAATCTGTTAAATGAGGGGCGCATTGTCATCCTCGTCACTGTTTCATTATCAAAGTGAATAAGAAGCGCAGTATTATTTACCATGAGGCTATCGCGATATTCAAAATTCGTGCTGCCGCCAGGATAGTCAGTACGAAGATCAGGAAGCCCAAATTTTTCGATAACCTCCGTTATGGAATCGCCAAGGCCTATACTGAATACAGAGATATCCTCGCTTGTCCAGCTATCTTTAAACAAAACATCCTGTTTTGTCAATTCATACGTTGGCTGCCTCTTGATTTTTTCCTCATCAAGCTGCAGGCAGCCGGTCACGAAGAGAGTGGAAAATAGCAGTACAACAATAACGAAAAAGATAAAATCAGCCTGTATTTTTTTCTTCATATCTCTTGAAGAATTGAACTCGTATTTAAAGATTAAGGAAAGTTTAAAAACAAGCCTCTAGGAGCTAACCAATTTAGCCATAAGCGCATCAAAAAGGCTTTGGTATTTTGTAATAACCCTCTGGCGCTCAACAACCCTCGTCTGAGGAATTGCTCTCGTCTTTTCTACTTCCACGTCTTCCTCTTGCTGTTCAAAGGTTCGCACTGTTCTTGTTGTTGGCTCGTGAATTGTAACAGTAACATCTTCTTTTGTCAACACGTCGTAAAGGCTCTCTCGCGGATACTGTGCAAAAGGATGATACCTCCCGCTTTCGGTAAGAAGATGGGGTGTTTCCTGGGTAACGTCTTTCAATGCTTCATCATCAAGAAGCGTTGGATTTAATGACGAGGTGGTATATTCCCCTGCGCCATCTTTGCACACTAATTTTTTTGACACCTCAATTGGCTCTACGGTCATATGTTTTGTATCATCAAAATTTGTCAGCCAATTCAGTATCTTAAGCTCACAGCTCTTTGCCATAATTCTTGTATCAAGCCGGTCAATACAATTGGCAAGTTGGTCTCCTGTCCATTTGCAAATTCTGAAATTCACCTGCATTCTGCGCTTTTCTAAATTACAGATCTTTACTCCTTGGCGAAGCGTGTTGTCTTTTCCATGATACCCTATTTCTGAGATGGGGTCATACTTATTATATTCTAGAGGAAGTGACTTGATGTATTCAAAAGTGTATTCATAATCTGCAAACTTACACGCCCTCCCCCCAGAAAATGCTGTTGGGGAAGGTTTAGGCCCTTCTACTGGCTGTCGTGCAGGCATTGTTGTGTTTTTAATGTAATTCTCGGTCGTTGTCACTGCCACAGCAACCTGTTGTGTCTCATTCTCAAGGTAGGTTTCGTTGACAGTGTATTCTTCGACAACTTGGTACGTCTCGACGACAGTATATGGCACCTGGATGAGCCTAAATGCAATAACGACAAGAATAAGCACAACCACCAAGGCTATTCCGGTTTTAAGAAAGATAGGGTTAACTTCTTCTGAGCGTTTGCTATGAGCCATGTCATCCCTCTTTTTTATCTTCTGAAGCCACACTCATATATAAATATATTCATATATGCATTTTCCCACAGTGCATTTTTTACCCTCCTTTGCACAACTACATTGAAGTATCGGGTAAAAAATGCACTGCTTTTGATGAAAATTCTTGCGTTGGTATAACTAAATAGACGTGTGGCCGGAGGCTCCTCACTACGTTCGGAGCCCCCAAGTCGTTATGACGGCTCCTAATCTACGACCCGTCCTTAGAATTATATCATTGCGCTGCGGAAGTACGGCTTGGAGGGTCCACGCAAAACTTGCTTTCAGCATTATACCACGTATAGGATGCTTGAAAAGAAGCGATGCGAGTTTTGAAAGATTCAGTCTACCTTCTCATCTTTATATTGGTTGGTGTCGGACTTGTGTGCTGCTGACGCTCACCGTGAGGTCGCGGAAGCCATATCTTTCTCGAATATCTTCAAGGTCTTCTCCATAAACAACGACTTGAACCGGAATTCCAGAGAAGCTATCAACCCAAACCCTGACGCGTAGCCCTCCTAGTTTAGGATATTCGACTACATGAGACAAGCGCTCGTCAACCTGCTCTGATCCAATCCAAACTGCCTTTGTCGTTTCTATCTCATTAATCCAGTCCATTGGCATTTTAATAGTGAAATCATCATAGGCTAGTTTAAATTCTCTGTTTGGGTCGACACATCGGGTAGAAGAGGGGTCTTCACAATACCCAACAGCGCTTTTTTCTCGCGAGTTCATGTACACCGTGTTAAAATAATTTTTCTTATCATACAAATTTACTTGGTACAGCTTAATTTTAGTTTCATCCCCCTTAATGAAATATTTATCCCGCCATAACTCCCAATTGTCTGTTGTCGTGAAGTAAAACGAGTAGCCAAGATTTGCTTTCTTTTTTGCTCGCTCAACAAGGTCTTTGACTTTAGGATCCATCTGCGCTGGTGCTGTTGGCTGAGCTTGGGTTGAAGTTGGATTTGCAGTGGGGAGAGGGGGAGTTGGTGCTGAAACAGGCTCTGGAGCCGCAGGAACTGGCACGGCAGGAGAATCAGTTGGGGCTGGTGCGCTTGGTACTGGCTGAGATGGGGCAGCTGGAGGTGTTTGATCGGGGATAACCTGTATTTTGTTTTCTGGTGGATAATCTGATTCGGAAGGAACACATGCAGTGAGAAGAACACCTAGCAATATGACTGCTACTAAAATCAAAGATCTGACATAAACACTCAATTTCGTAAACATTGTTTTATCCTCTGCCTCGTTGGCCACGTTTATGGTCTAGAGCAAGTGTCGCGTCAACATCTGCTTTTTCCATAGAGATGAATGATGCAATGAGAAGGATGATAAAGAAGAGAAGGAACGTAAACCCAAATGATGCTCCAATATCATCATAATACAAAAAAGTTAATATTGCACCTAATATGCTAATAGAAAAAAGGCCGCTGGAGAGCGGTGCAGCATGAAACCGATTCAGGAGGGGAAGCATATCAAGGACTGCGTTTATAGTCTTTATATTTTTTGTGGTCACGATGGCATTGTTGGCATGGTCAACAACATTTATATAACCACTTCTCTCCTTGCCCACCTATGCCTCTTGTAGATGTCCATGCCCACCTTGATGATCCGCAATTCCATCAGGACCTCTCCCAGGTTATTGAGCGGGCTGTTCAAGCTGGCGTCCATGCTGTTATCACGAATGGAGTAAACCCCGAGACGAACAGAAAAGTTCTTCAGCTTGCCAAGCAATACCCTATTGTCAAGGCTGCACTTGGCATCTACCCAATCGATGCGTTAGCTAAAGAGGTGAAGCTTGGCGAACACCACCTTACGATGCCAAAGCTATTTGATGTTGATGAAGAGCTTGCATTTATTCAAAAGCAAAAGAGTTCGATCATCGCACTTGGAGAAATTGGCCTTGACAATCATTGGGTAAAAGGGAGGTTAGCACAGCAGCTTGAGGTGTTTCACAAGCTGCTTAGCCTCGCCAAAAAAATACGAAAGCCAATTCTTGTTCACTCGCGTGATGCAGAGCTCGAAACGATTGAAGCGATAGAGGCAAGTGGAGTCAAGCTCGTTGATATGCACTGTTTTGGAGGGAACAAAAAACTTGTCAAGCGCATTGAGGACAATGGCTGGTGGCTGTCTATCCCGCCGAACGTTGTTCGAAGCAGCCATTTTCAGTCTATTGTTCAAGCTCTTGACATTAACCAGCTTCTTACCGAAACAGATTCACCCTACCTTGCGCCAGATAAGAACCAAAGGAACGAGCCTGCATTCGTTACGCTGACAGTTCAGAAAATAGCGGAGCTCAAGAAGATGGACAGAATTGAAGTTGAGCAGGTTATTTTTAAGAATTATCGCGATCTCTTTGGGTAATTTGAATAAAGGAATAAAGAGGATCTAAAATGCACTCTTAGTATGTCTCAATTTTATAAATGTCTACATCCTCTCTTTTATCATCTTTCTGTTGCGGACCAAGGGTTGACATGGGAGTTATGCCCATCACGTCTTGAGAGGTTGTTGAAGAAGGCATCGTTGCTGATTCTTGACTGCTTTTATTGGCGTTAAACATGTCAAATAGGCCGCCATCGCCTGGAAGCGTGGGCGTTCCTATCGCTTCCATTCGCTGATCTTGCTGAAGAAACTGGTGCGCTGACTGATTGCTCATGAGCGAGGAAAGCATGGAGATAACTTTTCGAATGTCTTCTGGAGAATCCTCTTTGGTATCTATACTAATCTTCACAGGATCACCACCCGATATTTAGGATGGTGATTTTATAAATATTGTTGTATCAGAAGCTGTTCTTCGTGATTTGACTTATTTCTAGCTTATTTTGGCGTAAACTTTTTTTCTACAGTCTTGACGTGTTTGTCTTTGGCGTAGCCAGGTTCTGAGCCCTCATCGTATAGCTTGAGCCTAATTGTTTTTTCTGATGCCTTGTTCGCGAATGTGAACTTTTGGGCGTTAATGGTTGCCTTGAGGCGCTTGCCAGTGCCGAGTTCCTGATATAATTTTATTTCTGGGGCTTGTTCGTAGGTTTGTCTTGTTTCCTCATCAAACACGTATGCTCGCACTTTTGGCGTGAAGGCTTGTGCTTGATTTTCGATCGTGAAAGATACTGTTTTCATCATAATGCCCCATTCTTTTTCGTCATACTCATAATCATCAATCGTAAAAGTCACTTCTCCACTAACAATGAGGGTATCTTCGTCATCCGCATCATCATCTGCATCATCGGAACTCTCACCACTTGTGTCATCATTTGTATCTGAATCACCCGCATTATTGTCCTCTTCGTCGTCATCTTTTGCGTCATTATTTCCTGTTTTTTTTACGTTTCCTTCTTTAGTTGGGGTATCTGCAGTTGAATCATCATCTTCTCCCACATTGTCGTCTGCTACTGCTGCCCCAGTTATTTGGTTTCCTCCGTTCCATGGAAAATACTGCTGGAATGGGTTGTAAAAAAAGAATCCCAGGAGAACAAGAATGATGAAGACAAAAATCGTGCGCTCGACTGTTCTTGGTGAGATCGTGATAGTTATCCGTCGATGCTCTTCTTCGCCATCGCCACCTTCATCAATGTCATTGGCCTTGCGTTTCTCTTTTTCTTTTTTTTCTTTTGAGGAAGCACTTGCAACTACATCAGAAAACAGGCCACTTTCAATATCGTCAAGATCGTTCTTTGCAGCCATGGTGAAGAGATATATTTGAGGGGGTATTTAAAGGTTCTGTCACAGTGCATTTTACCTCTTTTTTATCCAGGTATCTTTATCAGTGAGGTAAACGAGCATCGATGGACTCCCCTGAAGCGTGCCTTCATCAATACAAAACGCTATTTTCTTCTTCATTCCTGGCGGGATTGCATTGACATTGGTGATGGGTTGGCTTCCAGAGCGGTTAACGCTCGTTGTGATACTACATAAACCAAGTTCTTGGATGACTTTCCTAATCCAGTGATTTGGAATCCTCACCCCAATTGTTTGCTGTGCTTCACATCGTGCTTGCCCTATTCTCTTTCGTGGAAGAATGAAGGTATACGGGCCAGGAAGCTTTGTTAGCCATTCTTTTGCCTTCTTAGAAAGTATACAGTTATTATGGATCCACTGTTTGGATGGAACGATAACTGAAAACTGGCTGGTTGCTGGCCGATGCTTGAGACGGCTGATGGTGGCTACTGCCTCCTCGTTTTGAGCATCGCAGCCGATGCCGTAGACCGTATCTGTTGGGTAAACAAAGATTGCCCCTTTTCTGATGAGCTGAAGATATTTTTGCTTATTGGCAAAAAATTGTTCTTTTGTGATGATCTCCATGCAGAATTGGGTGGGGTAGTAGTATTTAAGCCTTATTTTAACCTTGCTATTTTTTAATGATCCTTACCCATCCTGTTCATGAAGGTTTCGCGGATACCCCCCATGCCGATCCCCTCTTTCTGTTCTTGTTCCTTATTCTGGTCTTGCCCATTATCTATTCCCTTTCTTTTTCCTCGCTTTGGCTTGCTTCCAAGAAGGTCATTTTGGGGTAAAAAATGAGGGTTAGTAAGAAAGTCTTCTCGCTTCATGTCTTCAATAATGTAGTAAACCTGCTTTTCACGGAGGATGAATCTGCTATCAAGATAATCCATAAAGGAATCCAGTTCTTTTAGGTGGCAGAAAATGCCTTCTAACAGAAAATCATAGCCATTGTTGATACGGTATAAGGAGTTGACGTTCTGGTGGTTAATGAGGTATTCTCGGAGTTTTGCGCGCTCTTCCTTATCCACACGAAGAATGACATGGGCTCTCGTGTTAAATCCAAGCGTACTAAAGTCTACTAAGGTGGTAAACTTTTGGACAACCCCGCGATATCGGTAGTGAAGCTTATCGTACACCGTGGAAATTGGGGTGTTTGTTTTTTTGCTGATTAATGTCAGGCTTTGCCTGGCGTTTTTTCGAAGATGAGCCAGGATCATCAGTTCTGTTGTGCTTAACATAGTCACACCTCCCTTTTTTTTGGTTTGTGTGCTGTTGAGATGTTGGTAAACATATAGAATTAACTTCTATTTTCTATAGAATACTCTATAAATATATAGAATTGTTGATTTCTATAGAAAAAATTAAATAGCGTGCTTCCTTTTTTGGGTGCATGAAGCGTAAGATCGTTCGGCAGGGCGGCTCTGCACTAACCATAACCCTTCCGTCAAAATGGACGCAGCAATTTCGGCTTCAGCCGGGAGATGAGGTTCATATCCAACAACATGGCAAAGACCTTCTTCTTAGCACAACTCAGCTTGATGCCCAAAAGAGCGTCGAGCTCGATACCATAAAGCTTGGCTCGTTTCATCATTACTACCTTACGTATTATTACCATTTAGGATATGATGAAATTCGTGTGGTGTACAACAAACCTGAAGTGTTTCAACAAGCAAAAGAGCATATTCAACACCTGCTTGGCTATGAGATAACAGAAACTGGAAAAAACTCCTTTGTGATCCGAAATGTTTCAACTGTTGTTGCCTCAGAATTCGACACGATGCTCCGGCGCGTTTTCCTCCTCACCTTATCAATTGCTGACGAGAGCCTTGACGCGTTTCACCACAACAATATGGCCCATCTTCATGACCTTCAAGAAATAGAGCTGACAAACAACAAATTTGTGTCCTTCTGCACACAAGTTCTTCACAAACATGGCCATCCTATTCCCCACCACACTCTCTCTATGTATGCACTGGTGAGGGAACTAGAAAAACTGTGTGACGAATATAAGCACTTATGCGGTATTGGCATCTCCAGGTTATCGCGGTCATCCACAGAACAATTTCCCCCACAACTTCTTGAATATTACCAAGCGGTGAACTCTTATGTACGGCTCTTTTACGATCTTTTTTATGTATACACGGAAGAAAAAGTCCAGCGCCTCTTTTCAGAGAAAAAGCGATTAGAGGAGCAAGGAAAGAGCTTCCTTGAAACACAGCAGCAAAGCCAGGATGCGCTTCTTGTTCACCATCTCCTCATTATTGTTTCACAGGTGTTTGACTTAAAAGGCCCCTATTTCCAGATGCTGCTGAGTAAGCCATAGCGATACTCTGTATTGCTTTCCCTAAAAGTAAGTATTGTTTTTCATGGCGCCTGCACTCTTCTGGAAATCTTTCTCTCAGCTCAGCGAGACACTGCACGGTATTGCCCATAAATCCAGCTTGAATTGGCCATTTTCCTACTCGCTGTTCGCTCCAGCACAGATATGAGAACAGGACGGCAGGAGATTTTGCCAGAACGTGAAGCAACAGTTGATCATCAGGGATAGCAAGACTGCCTTGGATGTCTCCCCCCAATACCCTTCCTTCTTTGTACGCTTCAATAACCTTCATTCGATCAATTCGAGCCCCCATGCTTCCTTGTCCTGTACTTCCTTGTTCATCTGTTCCGCTTTCTGGAAGCCCATGGTTCATGAGCTTGGTAAGATCAATAGCAGGATCACCAAGTCCTTGAAGCTCAAAGTCAATCGCAGTCATTTCAGCCAAGCTTCCAGGTGTATTATTACTCCGTGCATTGACAAGGTAATTTTCCTGATGGCCATCTCTCAAGAGAACCATGCCATGAGCAGGATACGCATCTAAAATCTTGCCAAGCGCAGCAGCTACTTTCTCTTTGTCTATTGGCAGATTACTTTCTCTAACGCGTTGGAGAACTCTTCTTCGGTAATCTATAACCTCTCGCGGGCCATCTCTGGTAACAGAAGATCCTGTCATGGTATGCACCCATCCGTTAAAGCGTGCTGCTTCTTCGAGATATCTTTGTTTTGGGGCGTCAAGAAGAGCAAGAGAGGTTCCCTGCGCAAGTTCCATAACATATACTCCAAGGCCATTCCAGACAAGCACGTCGAGTGGGTCAGCCAGCTCAAAATAGATGCCTGGCGGTTCGGTAAGAAAAGAGATTCCTTCACCCCTTAATGCAGGGGTAAGCTTTCTTCCAATACCAATAACCTCAGCATATCTATCGCGAAGTGTACCCGTTACCCGCATTTCTCGCTCCAGGCTTGAGGTATTCCCGTATCGAATAGCAAGTTGTCTGCTAAGATAATCTGTTTTGTACACCCCAATCCTACCAGAAAGATCAAGCCCATGAGTATGCTGAAGGTGGGCAATGATTCTTTCCAGAGTGTGCCTTGCACTTTTTTTTCTCCCTTCACCTCGTGAAAAATAGTATTGAAGAAATAAAGGAAGAGGATCATTTGGCCTTGTACGAATTCTTCTCTCAAATTCATCCTCGATCACTGTGGCATATTCTGGGCGTTCAGCTATTGCGATAATCCTTTCGAACCATTGCTGCGGATTTTCTCGTCTTGTTTTTCTGTTTTCTCCAACTAGATGGTAATCAAAATATAGTGGATTTGCCTCATTCAATTTTTTTCCTTTCCTTCTTGCCATCTCAACCCTGATGATACGAAGCGCATCATCAAATCTTCCCATAGTAACGTATAATTTTGCCATTGTTAAGCTTGTTTGATCTGGTTCATAGGGGTGCTCTGCTTCTTGCGGCTGTTCGGTATAGGTATGTTCAGTGTGGGTAAGAGCTTCCTCTTTCCTTACCGCGCGCCTGATTTGGCGAAGTGTTCTTGGAAAGTCTGGAACGTTAAGCCGGTATCTTCGCGTCTTTTGCAGCTCTGTTCTTACTGCTGAAAAGACCATACTATAGAATGTTTTTAGGATGGCATACCCCATGACAGATGCTCCAACAGCAGTAGCTGCAAATACCCCTCCAAGATATTGTTCGTTCATTTCTTGATGAATAGCGGGAGCTTGTTCGCTAGCTATGGACAATGCTAGCTGGCTTTGTTGGAAGTATTCAAGAAGGAGATAGTCTAGTGTTGCTCGTATCGAATCTGATCTTATCCCCCATAGTCCAGCTACCATCATCGTTCCTGCTGCAGCAACAGCCGGCCAATTCCATACCATATCTCCTAGTGTTTTCTGTCCAGCGCTTACAACCGACGCTAGTGTTGTTCGCCATGGCATTCTTTTAATTTCTTCATTTCCTTCCACTGTTTCTCTTTCTTCAGCTTCGATGCGCCTTCTTCGCTTTCTTTCTCTCGAAGAAATACTGCCTTGAATAACTGCGGCTCGAGAAAGGACAGCCATTCCCGCAGCATAGCTCAAATTTACTAATAAAGGAAGGTCTAATCCCTCTCTCGCTTGACTGGGGTCTATTGTTTGAAGAAGGCTGGCTACTTGATCGCTAAGATCATGGTAAAGATCAAGCCATGCATAGGTTCCAATTCCTGCACTGAGTCCAGCAATCGTTGGCACATTTAAGGGAGTGTTGTTTTTGATAGACCTGGCGGTATTTCTTAATCCACGAACGATGACGGTGCCAGTAGCCATCGTTGTTTCAACAATAGAATCTAATGTCTTTTTCATGCCCTTTATGCTTGGAAATATGTTTTGGTATAAGAGTTTTACCCCTTATTTGATTAGGGAGGTCATCTCACAAACTTTAAATACAACGTTCTATTCCTCGGCCGGTGAGGTGACCTGTTGAAACCAATTCGCTTTATCATTTTGTCCATTGTTCTCTTTTCTGTTCTCTTCCCAAGTACCTCTGCTTATACACTATTAAATTTTGTAAAGAGCTCTTGCTATGCTGATGGCTCATTTACGTTTACGATTGAAAACGACAAACCTGACCCAATCACCATTGATGATATTCAAATCTCCCTTCGCCATGCTTATCTTAGTCTAGCCCCAGCAGTAACTGGCGGTTGGACAAAGTCTGTTATTTACGAAAACAGTACTGATCCTGATGGGACAAAAAAACAGGCGAGCTTTTACTCGTCAGCAGGCCTTCTCGGTGATGGCGGAGATTATATCGTTGGCCTGTCATACTATGATTGTCGAGACGCCCCCCACTGTACATTATCTTTTCGATTAGATAACTGCCCTCAGTATAACGAGCGGTGTGAACTGGAAAAAGTAACCCTTACAAAATGCGAACAATCAGATGGAGCAGTGAACCTATGGATTACTGGTCCTAAAGATGTTTATGAGGCGGTTCGTCCTGAGTTTGATGTATTCTACTATCTAGACATGGGGGACGGAAATATTCAAAAGCTTCCACGCCTTACAACCACGATTGATTATGAAGAGCTTGAATTAAACAAATTTAAGGTAACTATCCCCCTTTCCATTAACGCGGAAGTACGTCGCGCATCTGTTGTAAAGAAAGTATGTGACTCCCCAAGACACCAGCTTCCAGAATTGGAATGCACGGTACAAGAAGAACTCATCCTTCCACAAAAAATAAGCCAGCCAAGTTCACCTCCGGGTACAGTTGTTGAACCAGTTCCTATCAAACAAGAAAATATGGCACCTGTAACGGCACTAATAGAACCTGTATCGCTTCCTCCTCAAGAGCCTTCTCTATCCTCTCTACCCGTACAGCAAGTAGAGCAGGTTCAGCAGCCGGTTCAGCAAGTGCCTGTACCCCCACAGCCACAACAAGAATCCCCGGCTGTTGTTCAGCCAGTCCCAACGCCAATTGTGGTTCTTGATCGGCCTGATCTTGAAAAGCCCACTAGTATTCCATCTCATTTCTATTTTTTAGTTGGGATCGTCGTCCTTGGAATTGTCATGCTTATCCTTAGTAATCGGCGTTCACGACAACAAAGAAATACATTCCAACGAAGGATATGATGGAGGGATACTAATGACAACGACATCAATTACTCTTCGCTGCGGTTGTTCTGTTACTCAAGAGGGTGCATTTCAAGTAGGAGAACGATGCAAGCATTGTCACGAATGCAATACCATCTCCAAAACACACCCTTTTGGAGAAGAACGATTATAGAATACGATTCTAGAATGATTCTAAACTCTTTTTACTTGGCATGTTCTTCCGTTAATCTTATTACTTATTGAAACTATGCTGAAGAGGAGGAGAATGATTCCAATAACCCCTAACTCTTTTCCTCTGAATGGAAGTACGGCAAGAAGCCCTGAGTAGCCGAGCAGGGAAAATAGCCCGATTCCACAAGCGGGGCATGCTGGAGCTGCGATGCCAAGGAGAGCACCAAGAGAACCAGCACTTATTGATCCCCCCTGTATCGAGCTTCCCCCTGATGTTGTAGCCGCTGTTTCAACTCTACTATTCCTTTGTATTCTTCTAAAATAATAGGTAAGAAATGCGGCAACCATACCAGTAAGAATAGCGATAACAACCAAGACAAGAACCTCTTGTGGAAGAATTGCAGAGAAGGTTCCAATGAAGACGGCAATTGCTTCATTCCAGCCTGGCTTTGAAAAATAGAATCGGTAATTGATGATTCCAATATTAAACACGATCACAAAGAAGAATGAAAAAATAAAAATCCCCAAGGATAAAGGAGAATGGAATACTTCCAAGATAGTTGCTTGAAGAGTATTCAACTGTTTTCCAAATATCCTGAGGTTCATTGTTTCCATCGTCGGCCCGTCGGCCTTGTTACGGGCTCTTCCAAGCTATTTCGCAAGCTCTGCATCAATCATCTGCTTAAATGCAGGGAAAGGCTGCGCGCCACTCAGCAATTGGCCGTTGACGAAAAACGCTGGTGTTCCTTGCACGCCAGATCTCATCCCATCCTGGGTGTCACTGTCAACTTCCTGCGCTACACTTGGGTCTGCTAGGCATTGTTCGAACTTGTTCATGTTCAGGCCAAGTTCAGTAGCGTACGTCTTGTAGGTTCCTGCACTGAGGGCTTGTCCTCCCCCGATAAAAAGCTTGTCGTGGTACTTGTAGTACATCTCATCTCCACCTTGTTTTCTAGCGCAGTTTGCAGCTATTGCTGCTGGCTTTGCTTCTTGGTGGATACTGGTCAGTGGGAAGTCCCTATAAACAAGCTTGACCTTTCCAGTGCTGATATATTCTTTTTCAAGCTCTGGCAGCGTTTGTGTATAGAATCGCCCGCAGAATGGACATTGGTAATCACTAAACTCGATGATGGTCACTGGAGCATCCTTATCTCCTTTCACAGGATCATCATCTGCACTGACTTGTACTCGTGCAGCTGGTGCTGCTGTTGGCTGTTGTGCGACAACTGCCCCTGTTGGTGTTGGGATTGCACCTGCAGGCCCTCGAAAAAAGAGAGACCAGACTAAAAGAACGGCTAGTACAACCGTTGTAATCTTCCAGACATCACTTTTCTTTACCGTAAATAATGGCTTGTCTTCTTTTCCTTTTTGTTCCTCTTTCTGTTCTTTCTTTTCTGTTTCACTCATGTCTAATCACCTTTCTTCGTTATATTCTTATTAGTTTTGTTGTTATGCCCTATTGCATAGTAGGGTATACTCCCTTATCT
>JACOVM010000083.1 GCA_016177345.1 Candidatus Woesearchaeota archaeon
AGTGATTATGAATTGATCATGAATAATTGATTAAAAAATAAGCGGAGGAACACCCATGGTCACGTTTGACGAGTTCGGCCCTGAAAAAATTCTTGAAGTGTACGATCCAGTTACTGGAATGCATGGGTTTACTGTGATAGATAACACGAATCTTGGGCCAGGAAAAGGCGGGATTCGAATGACCCCCACCGTTTCTGTTGAAGAAGTTGCGCATCTGGCCAGGGCAATGACCTGGAAGTGCGCACTGGCAGAGCTTCCTTTTGGGGGAGGAAAGTCTGGCATTGTTGCGGACTCAAAAAAATTAAGTAACGAGCAAAAGCAAGCAATCGTTGCAGCCTTTTCGAGGGCAATTACGCCAGTCTGCCCATCGCATTACATTGCCGGGCCGGACATTGCAACAGCAGAAGAAGAAATGAAAACCTTTGCAGAAGCAAATGGTGACTTTCATTCTGTAACCGGAAAGCCTGCAACCATGTGCAAAGGAAAAGCATGTGGCATTCCTCACGAGCTTGGAAGTACAGGGTATGGGGTGTATCACGCAACGCTTGTCGCGCTAAAACATCTTGGGATTAATGTAAACGGCGCAACATTCACGGTTGAAGGATTTGGAAATGTTGGCACCTTTGTATCCCAATACCTTACGGAAGCAGGGGCAAAGCTCATTGCAGTGTCTGACTCAAAAGGGGGAAGATATGTTCCTAAAGGAATGGACTATTCTCTTCTGATGAAAGTAAAGAAAGAAAAAGGAACAGTTTCAGAATACCCTGCTGGAAAAAAGTTAAAGCCAGGAGAAATTATTGGGGTTAAGGCAGATGTCTTTATTCCCGCAGCACAGCCTGATGTGATCAATAATCGCAATAAGCATAAGGTAAAGGTAAAGCTGATTGTTCAGGGGGCAAACATCCCTGTCAGTTATGATATTGAGAAAGAGTTTCACCAGAAAAAGATCCTCATCATTCCTGACTTTCTTGCGAATGCTGGTGGCGTAATTTCTTCGTATATCGAGTCTATTGGTGGCAGCGAGAAAGAGGTCTTTCCTACTGTTGAACAAAAGATTGTGCGAAACACGCAAATCGTGCTGGACTATGCAAAGAAGAAGAGCATACCCCCACGAGCTGCTGCGCTAGAAATTGCTCAAGAACGAGTAAGGAAAGCAAAGAAGCGAAAGTAAATGAAAAATATCAAAATATCTGTGAAGAGCTCTTGAACCCACTAATATTTATATAACATGTTCTGCTTCAGCACAGTATGACGTTTCAGGACAGTATAGCATTAGAAGGGATACATGGGCGAGAACGCTCTTTAGCCACTGTTCTTGTCACCGGTGGTGCAGGCTTTATCGGAAGCCATATTGTTGATCTTCTTCTTCACACAGGATGGAGGGTCGTTGTCGTTGATAACTTTTCAAAAGGAAGCAAAAAAAATCTCCAGAAAAATTTCCAGCAAAATCTGCGGCAAAATCCAAAGCTTAGTATTGTTGAAGCAGATGTAAGTAATGTGAAGAGCCTCCTCCAAATTTTTGAAAAACAAAGGCCTGTTGCTGTTGTTCACGCCGCTGCACAAGTGAGTGTTTATGCATCGATTTCTGATCCAATTCTGGATGCAACTACCAACATAAAAGGGATGGTTGCACTTCTTGAATGCTGTAAACAAACAGGGGTACAAAGAGTGGTGTATCTCTCGTCTGGTGGGGCAGTATATGGGATTCCCTTCAAGCTGCCCTGCACTGAACAAACCCCTGTCTTGCCTGTCAATAATTATGGCGTTTCAAAATACACTGCAGAACAATATCTCAAAACATATCATGCATTATATGGAATCAACTTTTGTATTTTAAGATTAACAAACACGTACGGGCCTCGCCAAAATCCGCATGGTGAGTCTGGTGTTATTGCTATCTTTGCCGATAAGCTTCTTCGTGGTGAGCAGCCCATTATCTATGGGGACGGAACGCAAACACGAGATTTTGTGTATGTCGAAGATGTAGCAGAAGCAGTTCTTCTTGCCCTTGAGCGAACAACACGCAATCTTCCAAGCCCTTTTGATGAGCGAGTGTTTAACATTAGTTTCGGGGAAGCTATTTCGATAAACACCTTAGCTAAGCTTCTCCAAAAAGCAATTCAAGAATGTACAGGGCAAGGAGCCTGCTGGGGCCATACCCTGAACTCCATTGGTTCTCTTCTACAACCGCTTCATGAGCCGGCGCGGCCAGGAGAAGTGCATGATATGGTGCTGGACTCGTCTCTTGCTAAAAAAGCCTTAGGATGGGTCCCAAGAACCTCTATTGAAGAGGGTATAAAAAAGACAATAGCCTGGCGTATTGACGAGAACAGGCAAGAACACTAATCGGTAGGTATATAAAGAAGATCCTTTCTTGTCCTATTTGGGGTACTGGGGGTTTATATAGAATAATATAGACTAATATAGAATAAACGCCTCAGATGACACTATGGCAGAAGCAATTCTCTTTGTAGGGCTTGGCTCAATTGGGCAGAGACATCTCAAAAACCTCCATCTCTTGTACAGCCAGCAGCATGGCCAACAACAAGAACTTCCTTTGTTCATTGTTCTTCGCCAATCAGCAGCCCAAAGGCCGAAAAAAGAGGAGATGGACCATGTGCCAATAATAAACGTTCAATCAATGGACGAAGCCTTTTCCTATCATCCATCGATTGCCTTCATTTGCACCCCAACCCAGCTTCATGTAGATCAAGCAATACCGGCAGCACAGCACCAATGCCACTTGTTTATCGAAAAGCCCCTTTCCAACACGTTTGATCATGTTGAAGAGCTGTATCATCTTGTCAAGAAGCACAATCTCATTACCATGGTTGGGTGCGTGCTTCGTTTCCATCCTGTCATCAAAAAAGTAGAAGAGCTCCTTCATCAGCATACGATTGGCAATGTGTACCATTTTGCAATCGAGGTTGGCCAGTACCTCCCCAATTGGATTCCCACAAAAGATTATCGAGAATCATACAGAACAAAGGCAGAAGCGGGTGGTGTTGTTCTGGAGCTCATTCATGAGATTGACTACGCACGATTTTTATTTGGGGAATACGAGGTTATAGCTGGGCTTACGGGAAAGCAAAGCAGCCTGGACATTCAGGTGGAAGATACTGCAAAAATGGTGTGCAGAATGAAGAGTGGTGTGCTCGGAACAATCAGCCTTGACTTTCTCCAACAGCCATTTCATAGAAGTGTGAAGATTGTTGGAAGCCAAGGAACGATCATCGCAGACCTCAACAAAGGAGAGGTTACTATTGAGCGCCCAACTGGAGCTCCTGAAATAATTCAATTACCCTCTGTTCAAGACCGCAATGCCATGTACGTTGAGGAGCTTCGCCACTTTCTCGACTGTGTAAAAAGAAAACAACAAACAATCATTCCAATCGAAGAGGGAATACAATCACTTGCAGCAGCACTTCAGGTGAAGCAGATTGGGGCAATGCAAAACAGTCGTGAAAGCAGCCCGGGGGGAGGGGAAAGTCACGAAGGAGATCATGGCTGTTGCGGGCATTGCCAAGAAGAAGTGCATACTAAAGAAGAGTGGTATGCTAAAGAAGAGAATGAACATAAAGAGGATAAAGAAGGCAGTGAGCAAGGATGCTGTGGTGGGGGGCGTTGCCGCAACTGATGAGAGGATGTAATGAGAAGATGTGGTGGGAAGATGAATACGGGGACCTTGTCGTACTGTTCTGGCAATAGTGCTTCCTTATAGAAAAGAGATGTAAAAAAGAGATATATAAAAGAGATAGGGAAAAAAGATAGAGAAGATAGAGAACAGAACCGAGAGCCAACACAAACTTTATAAATTTGTCTTGGGCCCTTGAACGCCTTTCAGGTGGGGTTAAGAGCGAGGTATATTTATGCATCAAATTCATGTAAGCAATAAGGTCATTTCTCGTGAGGCACCATGCTTTATCATTGTTGAGGCAGGGGTAAATCATGTCCTGGAGAAGGAAGACCTTGAGCGCATTGGCGCAGCATCATCCTTGGACGTTGCGTACAAGCTGGTGGATGCGGCGAAGCAAGCGGGAGCAGACGCGATCAAGTTCCAGAGCTTCACCGCAAAAGGCCTGCAGTTCAAGGGAACGAAAAAACCACAATATCAGCTTGCAACAAGCGGAACCGATGAGCAGCTCAGCTATTATGACATGATCAAGAAGCTTGAGACAACTGAAGAAGACCAGATAAAGATCGCGAAATACTGTCGGGAGAAAGGAATTATATTCTTTTCCACACCATACGACAACCAGAGCGTTGATTTCCTTGATGAGCGCATCAATGTTCCACTCTATAAGCTCGCTTCGATCGAACTCCAAAATCATCTTTTCCTGCGATACGTTGCAAGCAAGGGAAAGCCCATCATCCTCTCAACTGGCCTTGGAGATTTGGATGCTGTGAAGGAGGCAGTCAGCATCGCGCGCCATGAAGGATTTGCCAATCGTCTTATTATCCTGCAGTGCACATCAAATTATCCAACACTTGCAAAGGACATTAATCTCAATGTCATCAAGACCTACCAGAAAGAGTTTCCTGATGTACTCGTTGGCCTCTCGGACCACAGCCCCTCATACATTGCAAGCATCGGTGCTGTTGCCCTTGGTGGTGTTGTGTTAGAAAAGCATTTTACGCTTGACAAAACCTTTGTAGGCCCCGATCACCAGGCATCGCTCGACCCAAAAGAGCTCTTTGAATGGGTTAAGGCGGTCCGGGAGATCGAGGCATCGATGGGCTCGACAAAAAAAGAAGTGGCAGAGGTTGAAAAAAGGAATGAATCCATGAGAAAATTCCTCGTGATGAAACCACAAAAAGCTGGGACGATCATTGAAGAAGATATGCTCTTGGCAATGCGGGCAGGAAGCGGTATCCTACCTGTAGACATGAATCTTAGAAGGATCATCGGAAAAAAGCTCAAAGATGACGTGGCAGAATTGATGCCACTCGAATGGAATATGATAGAATAATGGGGTATGATGTAATAAAGTATGATAAATAGAGTATAGTACAATAAATAGGGTATAATAATATAATGGAGTATAATGGAATGATAATCGCAAAGGAAAGGGTCATCATCATTGG
>JACOVM010000088.1 GCA_016177345.1 Candidatus Woesearchaeota archaeon
ATAATGATAATGATAATGACCGCCCCAGATAGCATCTGAAGGACCGTTGTGGTGATGTTCAGCTGATTTAATGCCATAATAACTGCAATAAAATAAATAAAATATTCGGTACAGGTACCTGCTATTTTTTCAACTTGGATACTAATCCCAGATGCTTTTTTGAGGATTGGCGTGATTTCAAGCTCTGAAATAACACGATGCACGAGCTTCGATCCCAGCTTTGCAATGATAAATCCAATAAGCAGGATAAGAATAGCAGAGATAATCCTCGCATAGACTCCTGAAAAGAGCACATCTTCATAGCGTCCAATGGTCGTAAACAAGCTGTACATGAGAAGACTATCAGGAATAGTGGCTCTATATAAAGGTTATTAGGTCGTAAGGGTATTAGATCGAGTGGTAAAAAGCAGCCTAAGTACAAAACCTTAAAAACAAGTATCATTTTCGGCTGGTCATGGCAAAAAGAGTGCTAATTGTTGAGCATATTAAAGCAGTTCGGGACGCATTAGAACATCGTATAAAAGAGCTTGCTCCAGACACTGACGTCGTTACTGCCTCACAGGCTGAGGATGTTCTATCGCGAGTAGTGCAACAAGGAGAGCGATATGATCTTCTTCTTGTAGATAACCTCACGGAAAGCAGCATATCTGGCGCAGAAGCAATTCGACAGCTCCGAAATGCAGGAATTACCACCCCTGCCTACCTCTTAAGCAGTGGACAAATAAGCCAATATGCTCAACATGTAGGTGCAACAGGTGTTTTTATAAAAGAAGACGTCAAATATGGAAATGGATCGTTTGCCGAAGAAGTGCGGCAGCATCTTTTGTGAAAACAATAAATAGGAATAATAGAAATAACAGGGTCAGAGTGAAATAGGACGATAATATATAACTTTGTGACTTGTTCTTTTCAAATCGTTTCCAGCATTGACACGATATTCCAAATCTGTGTCCTGGTGTATGGCTGGATATTTGTGTCATCGGAGATGACTTCAAACTCGTCCAATGCCTTGTTTATTTTAATGGACATGTCCGTGTCTGTCTTTAAAATTTCAGAAATAACATCCAGCTTTGTCTTGATGTTGCGTGGAAGTGTTGTATCATCTTTTAGTTCTCCTAATGCTTCAAGGATCATCGTTAGTTCTTCAGCACATTTCATCGTTGTCACCCGCATCACTCTTTCTTTAAAGTAGCAAGCACCTCTGATTGGGTTTTGCTTGCATGCTCTTTTAGTTTTCCCTCTTGTTTTTCAAGAGATTTAATACGAAGGTCAACAAGATGGCGCTTTTCTTCAAGATCTTTTTTTAACACGTCACGGTCAGTTTTCACCATAATGTTTCCGAGAATTTTGTAAGCGCATTCTGTTTTGCCAAGCTCGGAGAGAGCTGACTCGATTTCAAGAAGCTGTGATTGAAAGCCTTGCTTTTGGAGAAGAAACTGTTGAAGATTATGCTCCATCATTTGAAGCTGTGTGATCTTGTCTGGACTGCTCATGGTAACCTGCCTGTTTTGTCGTCATTTATTTGATCTGTGATGTTTTTTCTTGGACAGCAAGGAGCTGTGTTATGGAGTTCATTGATGCCCGAAAGGCAATAACATCTTTTGCAATAATGCTGAGAGCAACACCCTCTTTCTGCTGTTCTGCCCGAACAACAGCTCGCCTGTCCTGCCTGTCACGAAACACAGGAGCAAGGACTGCCATAATAAGATCGGGATTTCCCTCAACAAGAAGGGTTGCAGTCAGCTTCATCGTGCAGGAACAGTGGTAGCCACGCTTCGCGGCTTAAAGAGGATTTTGCTTCCACAATAGGGACAGCGTATCTTTTTTCGCAGATAATCCTGCCCAACAATTTTTGCGCATGAAAAACATTTGTATTCTGCCATGGGATTATACGGTCAGCTCGGCTTCTTCTTCATCCTGCTCTGTCTCTTCTTCAGAAGCAGCGGCGGCCGGCTCTTGTTCAAGGATATCTCTCTTTTTCGTAATCGTGTATGCTCTTCCAGTAAAGGTTAAGCAGCACTTTTGGCACTGCCAGATTCCATTTGCTAATCGCTTTACTTTTTCCTTTGAGCAGGATGGGCATTTATAAAGTTTTTTTTGCTGAACTTCGATGGCAGCATAGTTTGCCTTGACTGTTCGGCCATACCTTGGCCCAAACCGATGGACTGCCTTAAGGCCTGCGTTGGATACCATTGTTTCACCATAACATGGGGCTACCCGGATTTGAAGTCCCCAACTCCTCAGAGAGGAGTTTCCGGGGTCCTCTGGTCCCAAACCAGAAAGGCTAGACCAGGCTACCCCATAGCCCCATGAGCATGATTATGAAGGATAAACTACTTATTTGTGGATATACTTTGCGAAGAAAATCTGCCTTATTTAAAGCTTTCTGTTTGGGCCGGAAACAGGTGAAATGCTCACCATAAGCTTTATAAAAAATGGCAGAGCCCTCGGGATGATGGGGATTCAGAAGGAACGGAAAAAACAGCGAACTTCTCAACGCAGGCTGCAACGGCACCAGCGCAGGAAAGCGGTAAAGGCTATTATGAAAAAAGCAGTTCGTTCTCGCTCCAAAAAACAGGTAAAGAGGGTAAAGCAAAGAGCACAGGCATCATCCCCAGTGAAGTCAGTAAAGTCAGTATATTCATCAAGAACGCAGCAGGCTGGAGAGGTAGCTCAAAAACTTTATTACCTTGAGCAACGGGTTGCAACGCTAAAGCAGCAGCAAAGTGAGCATGCTTACCAGCGTGAATTCTGGACTGTTATTTTGAAAACGCTTCTCCTCACTTCGCCATTACTAATCCTTCTATTTGTTTCGATCTTCACCAGCATTCTTGAGAATTTTTTTGTCGAAGTGCTTCTCCTTCTAGTCATTTATTTCATTCTTCTTTTCTGGTATTTCAAGTGGAAGAAGAAATAAATA
>JACOVM010000079.1 GCA_016177345.1 Candidatus Woesearchaeota archaeon
GCTATCTAGCCGATTATAGCCGATTAATGAGAAAATACGGTTAGTGAGGTAGTAACATTCTAAGCTATATATCCAAAGTTATAATAAGCTGGTAATCATGGCTTCGCTTCGCTCGCCATGAACGATTACCGATCAGCGTCACCGCACAGCAGATATAATTCGAGTCCTTTTTTCTTGCTCCTTACTTAATGTGGAGCAAGAAAAAAGGACTCGGGCATTCCATCAGTAGCGGTGACGCTATTTCTTTACGTTCCCGCCCGACCGAAGGTCGCGGCGGGATTATTATTGCTGATCTTCTTGAAAGGAAGCATGATTATCATGAATTGTAGCTGGCTTCGTTCAAAATTCAATAAAAAAATACAATAAAAATAGGGCTTCAGAACAGAACGGTGACAAGTAAAGTATATAAAGAGAAAGCCAACTAAGTGCTATTATGAACGAGCCAAACACGCTCACTATCGAAGAAATGGCTTCTTTCTGCAAGAAGAAAGGCTTTGTCTATCCTTCTGGAGAAATATATGGTGGGCTTGCTGGCTTCTTTGACTATGGCCATATTGGGGTGGAGCTCAAGAATAACATCAAAAAAGAATGGTGGAAGGCCTTTGTCCAGTCGCGGGAAGACGTGGTTGGCATTGATGGCAGCATCATCACGAATCCTAAGGTATGGAAGGCGTCCGGCCATGTAGACTGTTTTGAAGACATTATGGTTGAGGATGCGGTAACGAAAGAAAGGCACCGGGCTGACCAGCTTGTTGAGGCAAAGCTGAAGATGGCTGTTGACGGCCTTAACGCAGACCAGCTCTGGAAGCTTATTCATGACCATAAAATTTTTTCTCCAAAAGGCAATCCACTTCTTCCACCAAAACAGTTTAACTTGATGTTTTCAACCCATGTTGGGCCTCTGGAGACAGAAACATCAAAAGCGTATCTTCGCCCGGAAACAGCCCAGCTCATCTTCGCCAACTTTCGCCTGGTAGCCGAGCACGCAAGAATGAAGCTTCCATTTGGGATCGCACAAATAGGAAGATCATTCAGAAACGAGATTGCACCACGTGACTTCTTATTCCGCTGCCGTGAATTCGAACAGATGGAGATGGAATACTTTGTGCACCCTGATAAGACCAACGAATGCCCGTATATGGACGAAGTTCTTGACTACCAACTGCTTATCTTTTCTGCGGTCATGCAGCAGCAGAAGAAAGAACCGCAAGAAATGACGGTGAAGGATGCTCTTCAGCGACACATCATCAAGACATCATGGCATGCGTACTGGCTCGTTCAATCCCACCAATGGTTTGTAAAGCTTGGCGCAAAGCCGGAGAACTTTCGCGTTCGCCAGCATCTTCCTGATGAAAAAAGCCATTACGCCCTTGATACCTGGGATCTCGAGTACAAATTTCCATTTGGCTGGAAAGAGCTCCAGGGCATGGCGAACAGGACAGACTTTGACTTGCAGCAGCACATGAAGCATTCAACAACTGACCTCTCCTTGTTTGATGATGAAACAAATAAGAAAGTTGTTCCCCATGTTGTTGCAGAGCCAGCCCAAGGCGTTGACCGCGCTTTCTTAGTATTCCTCTTTGATGCGTACACGTACAGCAAGGAACGAGAATATATTGTGCTAAAGCTTCACCCAAAGCTTGCGCCAGTGAAGGTCGCAGTCCTTCCTCTTGTCAATAAAGTGAACGACAAGGCAAGAGCTGTCTTCAATATGCTCAAGGCAGAATTTACCTGTGTGTTTGACAAGTCCGGCGCTATTGGAAGGAGGTACGCGCGCAATGACGAGATCGGCACGCCGTACTGTGTGACAATCGACTTCGACAGCCTTGACCATAATGATGTTACAATCCGAGAACGTGACACTGCAATGCAGAAGCGCGTCAGGATTGCCGACCTTGTTCCAAGCCTGCACACGCTTCTCTCCTCCGGATCGTTTAAGGATATTCCAGGAAAGATGGTGCAGCAGAGTTCAACAAGCTCAACAGTGTAACAGGGCGGGAAGAGAAAAGGAAAAAAGTAAAGAAAGAGCAAGAGCAGTAAAGAAAGAGCAAAAGTTCGTGAGCGGTTTTGATGCCAACAAAAAAAGAGGTTGATTACACTATTCTTGTCATTATGGTAGTTGTTTCTATCGCGATCCTTAGCGTTATTGCCTTGAAAAGCAAGTCCCCCACTGGCTATGTGGTATTTGATGGCAATGAGGAAACCCTAAAAACCCAGGTTGGCGAGTTCGTGCGCCGCTTTCCGCTAACTGCCCTGTCTGGAGACGATGCTGAAGTATGCCTCATCATCAATGCAGGAAGCGAGCAGTACACGTTTGACTTGTTTAAGAGCAAGGGCAATGTTGAAGTGACGGCAATGCCCTACAGCAGGTACTGCGACAATGACTTCAACAATAAAGGAAGCGAAGACCTTGTCATCCAATACGTTGATTACGATTCCTTTGTAAGCCATCTTAACAATCCATCCTGTGAGCTTCTGAAGTCAACAGGCTCTGGCGAAGACTTTTATTATCTTCCCTCAGAATTTGTTGAGGTTGGCGGCATTCCTGTCTGTAACGCCCTGTTCCAGGAACGATACTGCCCTGCGGTAAGGGCATGTGCATCCGCAGCTGAAATGAAAGCGCGAGGGTTTGGCTGCTGCCTTCTTGGAAAGGAACAGCCGCGCTCATCCCTCACTGCAGTTCTCACGAATAAGTACCTCTGGTTCTTCATTTTCCTCTTCTTATTCGGCTTCACCATTGTTCTTGTTGTCTACCTTATCGAACAGCGAAAAGAGCAAAAAGACAAAGAAGCGTTTGAGAAGTGCGTTACTGAACTGAAGCATTATATCAACTATTGCATCGAAGCGGGCAGAACAGAGAAAGAAGTATGTGAGATTCTTCTTCGCCAAGGCTGGGCCAATGATATTGTGGACTATGTTATTGGGCTTGAAAAACAAGTAAAGGAAACTGGTAGGTTGTCTAAATAAAGTTGTACACTAACGGTGATGCGCTAGTTCTCCATCTCTCCGAAGCAAGCCTCCATTCTGGTTAAAGCAATAGTACTCTGATTAAAAACCGTCATGTTCTTTGCGGTGAGAAAGATATCCAATAAGAGAGAACAAATCAGTGGTATACTTGAGCATAACCCTAATGCTTTGGATGCAGCGTCTTCAGCTATGCCCTTCACTGTTTTGAGAATTATCAATCGCTGATGATACGCTTTTACCATCTTTTGTACGTCAGTTATCCCCATTCTATTATGAAATGACTCTGCTGCTGTTATCTGCTTCTTCATTTCTCTGAGATATTGTTTAAAATCAGCAATAACTCTTTTTGTCCTTTCTTCATGGTATTCATCTCTTAGATTAACAGGTACGCCACCAGGATGAAGATCAGAAATCTGGCGAGGAACTAACGAAGCAACTTGGTTTTGCAATCGTTCTTGGATCTTTTGGATGTGCTTTCCTACTATAACAGAGAGAATATGCTCAACGGAGGTTAATAATTCACCATAGACCCTCAACCAGTCTTTAATATTTGTTACTCTTAGTTGTAGCTCTTCAGGCATTCTTCCTTTATACTGCTTTTGCAATGTTTTAGCACTGAAATCAATACGCAGAAGGTATTTCTTAAACAGGTCATACGACTTTTTTATTGTCATAAGAAAGGTACTGAGTTTGAATTGCAGAAAGCCTAAGTAGCGTGACTCAAGCCTGGTGAGGTACGCAAGGTCCGCTATTACTTTATTGAACCATTGGAGGGCGTAAGAAGATTCAAACTTTTCTCCAGAAGGATGAAATGTGCCCAAGGTTTGAAAAGCTTCAAGGTATCTATCATACAGCTTGCTGTACGTTTTGGTTACTTTATCAAGTGATTGTTGGAGCCCATAAAAGGCCGCTACCAATTCCCCCATATCTGCTGATAGATCATACCAAAACTCTTCTCCTGTCAGCGCAACTTGGTCTTTAATGTTAGGCTCTGCTTGTCGAAAGAAACCAAAATGAGCTACCATAAAAAAACAAGCATAAATCATTTTATAAATTTAGTGAAATTTTTTGAGCTGGGCCTAAACATTGATTATTGAAACAGTATATAAACAATCCACACAACATTTATAAAGCAAACTCTTTTGCTCTGCTTCTAATTATAGATCAGATTATAGATCAGGGGGTTGCCTTATGCAGATCAAGGACTTGCAAGCAAAACAAGGCAGTGTAGAGCTGACCGCAGATGTTATCGAGAAGGGAGAGGTTCGCCAATTTCAGAAGTTTGGCAATCCTGGCCGAGTATGCAACGCGGTGATCTCTGATGCGTCTGGCACGATTAAGCTTACGCTTTGGAATGAGCAAATTGACCAACTCAATGTTGGAGACAAAATAAAAATCACGAATGGCTACGTCAATGAGTGGCAGGGAGAAAAGCAGCTTACAACCGGAAAGTTTGGCAAGATGGAAGTGCTGGAAAAGGGGCAAGGAGCAAGCGCTTCTCCAAAACCACAGCAAGCCACTCAGGCTTCACTTCATCCTAAAGAACCTTCTCCAGATACGCTATCTTCTCACTCGAACAACTCTCCAGAAGAAGATGAGCTTTTTGATGTTGAAGAAGAAAACGTTGACTAAGGCAAGACCTGTCGACCATGAAGCCTTTTGTTTCCATTATCACTCCAGTAAAGGATGAACTGGGGTTTGTCCAAGAATGTATTCATTCTGTTCAGCAGCTGAGCTATCCGAAACAGCGCTACGAGCACATTATTATTGTTGACGCAGCATCAGCAGTAAAAGATAGCATAATCGAGCTTAAGCATTTCTTTTCTCGACAAACCAATGGCCGAATCAACCTTCAAATTATTCCAGGCGGTATTGGGAGCGCAGCAAACAGAAACATTGGCGTTGAGCATGCTTCACCAAAGGCAGCGTATCTCGCATTTACTGATGCTGACTGCGCTGTCGCGAACACCTGGCTTTCTGTTCTCGTTGGCAAGTTAGAATCAACACCAGGCCTTGGCGTTGTTGGCGGCCTTAACATCACGCCAGCCTCTGACTCGCGCCTTGCCCACCTTCTTGGAGCACTGGAAAGCACGCTCCTTGGTGGTGGAAATTCTGCACAGGCAACGATCTGGAAGCATGAAAAGGAAGTTGTGTCCATTCCTAACTGCAATGCAGTTTATCGAAAGGAGTTATGGCAGCAGGAGAGGCAGGATGAAACACTTTTAGTAGGCCAGGATGGCGAGTTTAATTATCGGCTCAAGCAGCACGGTGTGAGATTCTTGATCACTCCAAAAACGTTCGTGTACCATCATCGCCAATCATCGTTCTTTTCATACCTTCGAAGAATGTATAAGTACGGCCAGGCAACGCGGCGCACGTTTCGAAAGCACCATGGCATTCTCCAAACAAGATGGTACGCCCTCGGCCCTGTTCTTCTTCTCCTTGGAAGCCTTATCCTTCTGCTAATGGGAGTAGTGTGGCCCTTTGCCATTACAATCCTTCAATCAGCGCTTCTTTTATATATCAGCCTTCTTCTCCTCACTATGATTATTGAAGTGATCCCTAAGGTGGGAATTATTGGTGCGTTAACCCCGTTCGTGCTCCTCTCTCAACATGTCCTGTATGGCATTGGCTTTTTGAGAGGATAAAAAGAGTAGTAAGGGAGAAAAGGGAGAACGCAGGAGAAAGGCAGAGGAAAACCATGTGTGGCATTAACGGCGTTGTTGGGCTCAGCGATAAAGGGCTTATTAAGCAGATGAATAAGGTAGTTACTCATCGCGGCCCCGACGATGAAGGATTCTATCTTGACAAGAACATCATGCTTGGGCACCGACGCTTGTCCATTATTGACTTGTCTGAAAAAGGAAGGCAGCCAATTCATGACGAGCACGAAGACAACCACATCATCTTTAATGGGGAGATCTACAATTATGAAGCATTGAGAAACCAGCTCAAGAAAAGCCACAATTTTACCACGAACACAGACACTGAGGTTATTGTCCACGCTTATGAAGAGTGGGGTATTGATTGCGTTAAGAAATTTATTGGAATGTTCGTGTTTGCTATTTGGAACAGCAGAAAAAAAGAGCTGTTTCTTGCGCGGGACAGGCTCGGAATTAAACCATTGCATTACGCCCTGACAAATGGGGGTGTCTTTCTCTTTGCCTCCGAAATAAAATCCATCCTTCAATACGAAGAGGTCAAGCCGCAGCTCAATGGCCAGGCGCTCTACAATTTCCTGAATATCAACTATACCCCAGGTGAACAGACTTTTTTCAAAGGCATCAAGCGCCTCCGCCCAGGTCACACCCTTCTCTACAAAAATGGAAAAATTTCCATTCAAAAATACTGGGATATCTCGGTCAACATTACAAATCATCCTGATGAGTATTACATTGACATGCTTCGCGAGCTGCTTCTTACCTCTGTTGAGCGAAGGCTGATCTCTGACGTCCCATTCGGCGCGTATCTTTCCGGAGGAATGGATTCTTCAACTGTTGTCGGCATGATGAGCCAGCTTGTTGGAGAGCCAATCAAAACGTATACTGTTGGGTTTAATGAGCCGTGGGATGAGCTTGAGGATGCGCGGCGTATTTCTGAGCATTTTGGCACTGACCACCACGAGCTCGTCGTAGAAAGCAAAGATATGGAGAAAGAATACCCAAAAGCGATCTGGCACATGGACATGCCACAGCGTAACATTATTCCAACGATCATGGTGTCACGCCTTGCAAAGAAAAAAGTGACGGTTATGCAGAACGGGCTTGGAGGGGATGAGCTCTTTGCTGGGTATCGCAGGCACAAATGGCTTGTAGCAGCGCCAAACGTGTCCAAATGGGTGCCGCCAATCCTCAAAAAAAATGTTCTGGAGCCATTATCTAGACAGCAAGCTCTCCCATTTGATGTTCGGCGAGGCCTAAAGTATCTCGCAACTGCTGGAGAATACGAAAAAAATTATGTTGTTCTTGCTCCCCAAGTTATTTTTGATGAGGACCTTGAACAACTCGCACCAGATCTTGCCAGTGAAGCAACACCGATCCAAGACGTGGTAAAGCCATTTTTTGATCCTGCATTCAAGCATGACTTCTTTAACCAGGCGCTTGTCATGGAATTGAAAAGCTACCTCTGCGATGACCTGCTTGACCGGTTTGACCGGGTGTCCATGGCAGCCTCTATTGAAGGCCGCGTTCCTTTTCTCGACCATGAAGTTGTCGAGTTCTCCTTCACCATGCCAAATCATATGAAAGTAAGGAATAATGAGGGAAAATATGTCCTTCGGCAAGCCATCAAAGAGCTTGTGCCAAAGGAGGTCTTGCAAAAAAAGAAGCAAGGGTTTAACATGAACAACTATTACTGGTACAACGGATACCTTGGTGATCTTGCGCGGCAGCTGCTCACCAAAGAAAACCTTCGGGAAAGCCCGCTTCGCTACGACTATCTTCAAAAAATTATGCAGAGGCGCACCTCTCCACGATTGTTCTGGGAATACGCCCAGGTGTGGAACGCGGTTGCTATCGAGATCTGGAGAAAAATGTACCTTGAAGGAGACCTTCGAAAACCGCGCTTTGACATGAAATATTACTTGTAATCCACAATCTGTAATCTATATATATTACATGCAACTCATTTACGTGCAACTCATACAACTGATCTGTTAAAATAGCTATTAAACCAACATGACCGCATTTCACCTCAGCCAGGAAGCAGAACCCTTTTATCAGACAGAGCATGATCCAAAGAAGTTTATCGAGCTTTACCTTAAAAAATACCAAAGCCTTTATTACAGCAGAAAGGTAAAAGAAATCAAAAAGCTTCTTTCAAAACACTGCCAAGACCTTCGAGGAAAGAACGTTCTTGATGTTGGATGCTGCGGTGGCTATTTCTCTGTATTGTTCGCAAAGCAAGGAGCTCATGTTACGGGAATTGACCTGTCAAAAAACGCTATTGCTGCAGCAGTATATTACGCAAAGCAGCAGGGTGTTTCGTGCAGTTTCCTTTGCGGTGAGCTCTCGGTTATTCCTGCTGCAAAGAAATTCGATCTTATCCTTGCAAAAGATGTCATCGAGCACGTCCAAGATGATGTTGCATTCATTGAACAACTATCCTCCAAATTATCTCCAGGAGGGCAGCTCGTGATTACCACCCAGAACTGGTTTTGCCTTAATTACTTTTTTGAGGGGACGCTGCGCAAGATTTTTTATCCTAAAAAGAAGTGGGTTGGGTGGGATCCAACACATGTACGATGGTATTCCTGTAGGGGCCTGGAGAAGAAGCTTGAAGCAGCAGGACTGCAAGCGATGGGATATTCTGGCTCGTACTATCTACCCTATGAGATGATAAAAGTGCTGAAACTTGAGCCGCGATGGAGATGGTTTGTTCTTCTTGACGATTTCCTTGGCGACAAGTGGCCATTAAACAGGATGGGATGGAGCATAAGTGTGATGGGGGAGAAAAAAAGAGCAGAATAATGTAGAATTGATACTGGCCCAAAAACATCCAAAATGTTTATTCACAACGTTCATAGCTCCTGGTTTCCTTCAAGGAAGAAAAAATGTCTCTTGCTGAGTGGCCATGATACAGGTCGACGGTTATCGCTACTAAAGATCCAACTAAACAGCCTAAACTAATTCCTGCGCCACAAACAATCGGAAGGCTGTCAATAATACCAGCACTATCATTTGCTATCATGTCCCCCATCATTACAAGGCCGGCGATGCACATTCCAATCTGTGCGCCAACCCCCGGTGCATCTTCACTCCAGATACCATAATAATTATGGCCAGTATTTGCTGTTGCCCCATACTGCAGCCCATACTCCTTCGGATCAAGCCCATTCTTAAGGAGCAGCCTCACGATGCGTTCTTCTACCTGAGCGATAACTGCTTCTGCATTTGCAATGCTATCTATTTTGGAGTATACAGGCGATGTTCCAATTGCCCCTCCTGAAACACCTGGTAAATCCTCTGGTCGAACCCCCGTTCTTATTCTTTGCTCAAGGTTATACATCTCTGTCATGAAAAGAATGAAATACGATTGGTATTTAACCATTTCTATATAACCATTCCTATATCCTTGGAGATAGCAGTGGCAAGCCTTTCAAACCGCCAAAAACTATATAAACCAACCCCCAAATCTGCTTTTTAAAGTCATGTGCTTTGCGGGGACGTAGCTCAGCGGGAGAGCACTACGCTGAAGACGTAGGTGTCCAGGGTTCAAATCCCTGCGTCCCCACTTTTATTCTCTGAAGATGTTGAGGTTATATTCTTTGCCAGTTGCGTAGTTCTGGAACATTTTGTTCCAAAAAGTTGTTCTGCGGCACATACCGGCAATCATTACATTAATAAAGATTAGATCTTTTATTGCACTATGATTATACGTGAAGCTAATAAAATTGATCTTGAAAGCCTCGCCAAATTAGGACACCATTTAAGCAAATTTGAAGCAAATTGTGACCCTCGGCTTAGAATAAGAATTCAGACAACAAAACAGAAAAAGTTGGAATTCTTCAAAAAATTAAAA
>JACOVM010000080.1 GCA_016177345.1 Candidatus Woesearchaeota archaeon
AGATTTAATGAGATTCTGCTATATTAGCAGAACGTACAAAGTTCAATTATTAATACGTTCTGCCATTATCTTTAAATATCTCCTTTCATTTGTATGGTTATGGCATCCTTATTCACTGAAAAAAAGATTTTTGCCAAAGAACAAGTTCGATTTATGAAGTTTGGAAACGTCTTTGAATTCTTTAGCCTTGACAACAAGAAATTAGGGGAGGCGCGAGAAGAAGAAATTGACGGCATCAAGAAAGTGTTTAAGCTGACGAAGTACAAGCAGCACTTTCCATTCACTGTTTCAATCTATGACAGCTCTGACAAAAAGCTAGTTACCATACGGCGCGGATTCTCATTATTCCTTTCAACCGTCAAGGTATTTGACGGGAATGGCAGCCCTATCGGGCATTATAAGCAGAAGTTCAAGCTCCTAAAATCAAAATTCCTTCTTTTTGACGAGAGTGAAAAGCATTTCGCTGATCTCGACGGCACCATGATCGGCTGGTCATACGCCATAACAGACATTCATGGAACAAAGCTTGGCGGGCTTTACAAAAAATTTTCTGGGGTTGGAAAGGAGCTATTCACGACTGCAGATAATTACATCATCGAGCTAGAGAATATCTCTTCCTTATCAGAAAACCAGCGAAAAATGATTATTTCGGTTGCGTGCATTATTGATATGATTGCTGGAGAAAGAAGTTAGGTGAGCAAAGTTTATCCAAGTTGTTTCTTGGGGTGCCTTTCTATACATATACTGCGACACGTACCTGGACTCCCACCACCACTTCTACATTTAGTATAACAATCACTGTAAGCACTTTCAACCGGTGCTCCATCATCAGAGCGGCTAACAAAATGCCGAGTAGCATCACCAAGAATGCTGACTCCTTCTTCATCACCTGTTTGCACTTTAGAACTACAACCAACAAAAGCAAAGAGCGTAGCAAGAACAACCATAATAACGATCATGCTCCCGATATTTCTCATGATCATTATTTATACCCCGCCACAATATAAATATTTTGTTTTGCTAACCCTTTCGGTTCTTACTGCGCAGGTCATGCTGATTTTCTCTGTTTTAGAGTAGTACCCCCTTTTTTATCAAAAAATAAGGCGCCTAAAAGATAATTATGGTACAGATCACCCAAAAGCTTAAATATAACCCCTTCTTTTGATATGCTATGGCAACGCAAATTGGAGTTGATTGTTTTCATTGTGAGTATTCGTTTTTCTAGTTGCCTTTATCCAATTAAGCCTAATCAACAAGTATCGTTAGAGACATTTGCTAGTTCTTTACCCAAGTCTCTGGCGTCATCATTCCAACTATTTCAATCGCCATCATTCTTATTATACTTACTCTTCAGCTCTTTATTTTTTCATCACCATACGGCCTAAAAACCTTCATTGACCTTTCTTAATAATCATGGCCGTTGTGGTGTACTGGCAGCATCAGAGCTTGTGGCGCTCTTGGCGTGGGTTCGACTCCCACCGACGGCCTTCTTTCAAACCAACAGAAAAAAGCCGGCCGGGCGCTAAGCGGTGGAGATGAAGAAGATGTCAGGACAAGACGATAAATTCGCCATTATTGACTGTGCTAAATTTAAGTACAACACTTTGCAGGCGCTGTTAAGGCGTTACGAGCCACTTATTCGGCTGCCCCCATTGCTGGAGAGCACCATGGATGATTATGGCAGTAAGCGTATCCTTGGTATCAGTGGAGCAGACCAGCTGGAAAGTGCATTGCAAAAGGGACTGAGAGATATAAGAATTGGCTCTGCTGAATTAGGATTTGGGCCAGTGGAAGCTGAAATAAGGGCGATTATCAATTACAGCCCATCCCGTGCTGAAGCAAAATATAGAGAATTTCAGCGCTGGAGGAAAAGTGGCGCACCGCAGCTGCCATCAAGACTGGAGGGTACTGTCGAGCAATGTGAGCAAGCAACAACAGATGAAAACCTCTATCGCTTTGAAAGGGCATTAGAGAGTGATTGGGCAGAAATAGAATCACTGCCTGAACGCAGGGATGAGCTGCGCCTGATCGCCGGAATTGGAGAACAGATGTAATCTATCAGAGCGCCAAATCCTGCCAGGAAAATAAGAAAAATAAGGATGATGAACAAAAGCCGCTCGGGCTCTAAGCGAGGAGAAGGAAGAAGATGTCAGAAACAAATATCGAACAAAATATACGAGATGACCAAGAAGAACAAAATAGAAGCCTGCGAATGGCCAGATTTCAGCCAGACAAGGTTGGACAAGTGTGGAGATCTAAACCATCTGAATGGCTGGATGACCCTGAACAAGGGCGCAGATGGAAAGATAGTTTTGTCTACGAAGCAGATGTAATGGCAAAGAGCCGTTCTGAGCTTTTCAATAGGCAGCCAAGAACCGTTCGCGTTGCTAACGGTATTCATCAGCGGTCTTGAGCTTTCATTCAATGAGTTAAATCCAAGAATTATTCCACAAGACATATTTATAGGTGTTGGATACAATCCCCTCTTGCGAGAGCAAGGTGAACGATTAGACATGCTTGAATACGTCGCATGGATGAAACGCCTGCTTGATGCTGGAGTGAGTTTCGTTTCCTTCTGGGACGCGAGCGCGTACCAGATGGTGAACGTGCTTCCAAAAAGACGCTTTTGTGGCAATCCAGCGTCTGCTCCTGACGCTGCTGTTGGTTTTCTGGAAACACTTGCTGAAGAATTCAAGCTGCCAAAACGCGCCGAAATAGCGGAAAACTGCGCACTGCGAAACAAGTATCTGTGGAACTTGCGTTCGCTACTCGGACTTGGCTCCAGAACCGGAAGCGTGCGCTCTTTCACGGATTTTTTCAAGCCGGAAAGAAATACGCGAGATGAGCATGTACAAGCGGGATTTGAAGCGGCGTTTGCACGCTATGCCACGTTATTCTGTCAAGCCGCTGAATATGTGGAACGCATGCAGACTGATGAGCCGCGACTGGTGTCAGAGGTTTTTCCTCCCGCAGTCCTTAAAAAAATAAAGGACGAAAATCCTCAGGCGGCGATGTACCTGCCAATGGAAATAGCAGAAGCGCTCTATCTTCAGAACAACACGCCAGGCATTATTTCTGGAAAGTATGGGCCGCAAAGCGAGAAGCCGTTTGACGACTGCATCCTTGACATGCAGAACGAGCGTTTCCAGCTGTATGCAGCGCTTCGGTCACGGCTTGGACCGCGGAACCCCGGTTATTTGAAGAGTGAGTTCGTGCTCTGGACAAGCTCGTCAAATGACAGCATCGCAGGCGTTGTCAATGGAGAATACGCTCGGGCATACGGCGATGATTACGGCGGCTTTGTTCGCAGCTATCTAACAGTTCTTGCAGAACCAAACGAGCCATTAGTTGACTGCGCCATCCGTCTTCGCGATGCGATGCGCATTGAGGGGGTGAAATGATGCCCCCTATTTTTTCTTCCTTACCCCCTCAGAAACAAGGTGCGAATAAGTACAAGACCATCGGCATCCTCGGCGGCATGGGGCCTGAAGCGACAGCAGAGCTGTATCTCCGCCTTATTCGTATCTTTCAGCAGGAATACGGAGCAAAGTATGATGATGACTTTCCAGAGATCATTATCATCAATTTGCCAATTCCTGATGTGGTGGAGAAACCAACAGAAGAAAAAAGGGTAGAGCAGATGCTTGTTGCTGCAGCACAGAAATTGCAAACAATGGGAGCTGACATCATTGCTGTTCCATGCAATACTGTCATGTCCTTTTTACCATCCCTTCAACGCGCTGTTTCTATCCAGATCCTCAACCCAGTTGAAGAAGCTGCGGCAGATGTGAAACGGCTTGGTATGGCAACTGTCGGCATTATCGCAACAGAGATGACCCTCAGCAACCAGCTCTATCAGGAGCAGATGCAGGAAACAAGATTCCTTATTCCAGATAAAAAAGCGCAACAACAAACAACAAAGATTATCATGAACATTCTTGCTGGGCAGAAGCGTGACGATGATAAAATGCTCTTGCTAGATTTGATAAAGACTCTCAAAAATAGTGGTGCAGAAAAAGTAATCCTTGGTTGCACAGAATTGCCATTGCTAATAAAGGATAACATAGACACTATCGATACTGTTGGAATTCTTGCAAAAGCAATAGTTCGGGAAGTAATATCAGAAAAAGCTGAAGAGAGGGAAAATAAACCATGACAACCACAACCAATATAAACAAGAAACCCCAGAGGCAGAGCATGGCCTTCCAAAATCCGAAAGGAACTCGAGACTATTACCCCGAAGACAGAGCAGTATGGAACTGGATGGCAGACGCGTTCAGGAAGACGGCAGTCTCGTTCGGATTTCAGGAAGTGGAAAGCCCTGCCTTTGAAAACCTTTCGGTATTATGCGAGAAAGAGGGAGAGGAAATCAAGCGGCAAATCTTCACCTTAGAAAAGAGAGGAGATGAATCGTTTGGCCTTCGCTTCGACCTCACCGTCCCGTTCACGAGAATGTTCGTTCAGAAGCAGCGCGAGCTTCCCAAGCCCGTGAAATGGTTTGGCATCAGCAGGATGTGGAGGTATGAGCAGCCTCAGAAAGGAAGGCTCCGTGAATTCTACCAATTCAGCTGCGAAGTGTTTGGAAGCCCAACGCCAGAGGCAGACGCACAGGTTATACGAATGGCTATTGAAATGATGGAAGGGGTTGGGCTGTCCTCAAAAGATATTGCTGTTCGCATCAATAACAGGATTCTTCTCCAGGGAATTCTTGAAGGGCTTGGCATTAAAGAAATAGAAGAAACGATTATTGTCATTGACAAAAAATCAAAAATAGGCGATGCAGCGTTTGAAGAGGAATTGAAAAAGCTCAAGCTGGCAAAGAACCAGATCTCATCCTTACAATGCATGCTTGCTGTAACAGACCTTTCTCGGCTACAAGGGCTATCAAAAGAAGCACAGGTGGGGAAAGAGCAATTGCAAGCTGTTTTTGACCTTCTCGATGACAAAAAAGAGTACCTCCAGGTTGATCTCACCACAGCTCGAGGCCTTGCTTACTACACTAGTACCGTATTTGAGATTTTTGATCGGGGCAGAAAGTACAGGGCATTATGCGGCGGTGGAAGATACAACAATATGATTAAGCAGTTTGGGGGGGAAGACTGCCCCGCCACAGGATTTGCTATAGGCTTTGCCACCATGGAGCTTCTGTTGGACGAGAAGATGAAACTGCCAACGACCGCTACAGGGGTTGATTATTATATCGCGCTAATAAGCCAAGCACCTGCTGTAAAAAAAGCAGCGCAACAGCTCGCGGCAAAACTCCGCTCCCAAGGGTCATCGGTAGACGCTGATGTCATGGGAAGGAGCCTTGGCAAGCAGATGGAATACGCTAATAAGCTCAAGGCAAAAAATGTCATCGTGATGGGAGAGAATGAAGTAAAGGCAAAGAAAGCAAAAGTGAAAGAGATGGAGAGTGGGAAAGAGAGTACTATTAATTTATGATGTCCCTTCAATAAAATATAATAATGTTATGGTTCTCTAGAACCAAGTTAGACAAGATTTAGTATGAACAGCCACTTTATGAAGCATCATCATCCAGTATATAACACTATGAAAATCAAAGAACTCAATAAGGCTTCTTAACAGTAAGGCCTGGAATATGCTGATAGTGTTTTATGTTTCTTGTTAGTAATATACATCCCAAGTCTAGTGCAGTCGCTGCGATGAAGGCATCCATTATTGGAATTCCATAGTTTCTTCGTACTTCTCCTGCCTTTTGAGCTATTTCATTGGTGACAAGAACTTTTGTAGCAGCTTGAAGAAGTTCAAGTGTCTTCCTTCTTGCGTTATCATCAGTACATTCTTGGCCTGAAAGCAATTCTCCTTCTGAGATAGCAGAGAAATAAGCCTGTTCCCAATCGAGCTTATCAAACCAGTCTTTTGATGGGGGATAGCTTCGTAAAAAATCAATGAATAAATCACTGTCTACCACAAAGCTCATATGCCAAGCCTCTTTGTCCGTTGTTCTGATTGGTCTCTAAGCTTACGGATAGTCTTGACACTATCCTCTGTTGTTTTCCATGCGCCAAAAGCTGCTTTTAGGCGTTCCCTAGAGAGCTTCCGCAGCTCAATAATATCCTTGTTAAAGGATACAAAGAGCTTATCCCCCACTTGGATATCCTCTACCTCCCGTATTTCCTTCGGCAGGGTTATCTGATAATTTCTGGTAACTATAGTTGTTGCCATACCATAGAAGAAGATACCGGCCTTTTTAAATTTTACTATTTTAATTTGGAAATATTACTAAAAAAATTAGTATTTATTACAACGAGATATTATGGCAATACCGCGATCACCCTGCACGGCGCCCCGTCGCCATTTTTTATGTTTAAGGGAAGAATATAGCATTGAAATCTTTTTCCTGCTAACTTCTTTAGGTTAATAAGATTTTCGACGATAAGGATGTCCTGTTTTAGCAAAAGTTTGTGAATTGGCCAAGGATTGTTGTCTGGAGAAAAAGAATCTATGCCGATTATTCTCACCTTTTTCTTGATGAGTTGAAGAGCTGTTTCTTCTGAAATAACAGGGTTATGATCAAAATAGCCATGTTGGTTTCTTTTTTCAGTATATCCTTGTATAAAAGAAAACAATGTTGCAAGGCCCAATGCCCTTAAGATCAGCAGTAATCTTTTTCTGGCCGCAGACATCAATAACGATAGCCCCACCGATAAACGTTTCTACGGGAAAATCACTTAAGGTTTTGCCATCTTCCAGCATATGGATCGGCGCGTCAATGTGGGTTGAAAAATGAGAATTAAAGGTTAATCGCTTTTCATTCCAGCCATCTTTTTCGATTGTCGCTATTTGTTGTATCTCTTGTTTTGGATCGCCGGATAGACAGGTGTCGTTTCATCAATTCCCATTGTTAAGTCAAGGATCATAGTCTTCTCACAAAATACAAAATTTACTCCACATCCGTCTTTGTCACCACTTCTGGCTTTTCTCCAACAATAATTGTATGTTCCGCCTGACTGACCATCCCTCCACCCCGATCGGCAAGAGGGGGATAATTGTTAATGATTCCTTGAGTATGAAGATCACGGAGCGCATATTGCACTTTTCCAAGAGGAAATTTTTTCACTAGCCATCTTGTCGTGAATGGCAGCCCATTATATTTTTCAATCTCTTTTAGCAATGCTCTGGTGATGATATTACGCACTGGCTTTTTTGCCTCTTGCATGAATATTTCACAATCCGGAAGGTCAGAAACAAGCCCTGCGCCTGTTGAAGCAAATGGTTCGATCGCAATCACTTGGCCATCGTGTAAGGTTGTTGTTCCTCCAGTATCAAAGTTTGGGATGGATGGGCCAATGTGAACCTTGTACTGTCCTACCCCATGTCCACTGAGATTTCGGATTGGCTTAAAGCCAAGTGCCCCAATCGTTTCGCCAACTACTTTGCCTATCTCCCCAATGGTAACGCCAGGCTTCACTATTTTTATTGCGTTATTCAGCGCTTCTCGCGATGCTCGAAGCAGTTTGTCATGCTCTCCAAGGTTTACTGTGGTGGCAGTATCCGCAATATACCCATCTATCTCTGTACCAACATCTACTTTGACAAGATCCCCTTTTTCAAAAACAGTTTCGTCACCAGGACACGGACAATAATGTGCTGCAATGACATTCCGAGATATTTGTGCTGGAAAGCCAATGCCAACACCATGGTCAAGAATAAACTCTTCTATCTTTTCTGCCACATCAAGAAGGGGAACACCAGGTTTTACCAGTTTTTTTCCATAATCTCTGGCGAGCCCAGCTATCTTGCCTGCCTGCCTTCTTTTGTCAAGTGCTTCTTCATCTCGCATTGGCCAGAAAAAAGAGGGATATTATTTAAAGCTATTTTATTTAAAGCTGTTTAATAACCACTAATAACTTCCTATTGATCCTTATTCAATAAAGGATTCCAACAAGAACGCCATGAACTTGATTAAATCGAACTTTGTCGGAATCAGAAATAAGGGTATTATCACCTTTTGTTTTGGCGTACCATCCTTGTTTATCATGCCCAAGGTCTATGACGCGATGCACGACAAGCCCACTCACTGCAGGATGCCTGTACGACATAATGTCCCCAACCTGGATTTGTTGCTCGGACAGGGGGGTAATTTCAATTCCATGCGCCCCATCATCAAGAACAGGATCCATGGAATTGGTATCATCATACACTGCCCATCCTGCGTTATCAAGGCTGATGATCACTTGGTTAGGGAATACTGTAATTTTTTCTTCATCAATATGATTGCTAGGAGAATATCGCTCAATGCTTCCATGAAGAACATCACCAGGGCTAATGTGCTGGTCGATTGCGAATAAGTCAAAAAATCCAGTACCTGTAGCAAAAGCCCAGCCTAGAAGAAAGAAAAAAAAATATAATAACGTCTTCTTTCCACGTCCCATGTTTTGGAAGGAATTCACGCACTATATAAGCCTTGTGCATTCCTTCACTTAATAGTACTCAAATCAGAAATGTTTATATAGTTCTCATCTTTTCCTTAAAATATGATTTCATGTCAGAGATGCGGGATGGAAATTCGGACGTATAATAAGCTTCGAAAGTGGTGTGTTGACTGCCGCCAAAATTTAACCAATGAACGGGCGCGCTTGCGAAATCAGCAAAAGAAACTTCTTCGAAAAAGCGGCCAAAAACGTTCCCTAGAATAAAACGTGGTTGTACGTTGTCATTATTCACGTTTTTTATTCGCTTTTTAATTTATAGAGAGCTTTGAAAAACCCTTTTTTCAATAGCGTATCTTGGTTTTTCAAAGCGGTTCTATTGAGAGTTTTGACAATTTTGATAGGATATTCAAAACTC
>JACOVM010000096.1 GCA_016177345.1 Candidatus Woesearchaeota archaeon
CTGGACTGTTGGATTTGAGGTATTTATTTTATACAAAGTTACCCCGCTTAGTGTTCTTGTTGAAATGACAATGGCCTCCTTCTCTAATTTCGGCCATAGTTTCTTAAGTGTTTGAAAATTGGTGTTTGCGTGCTTAGCTATCTCTGTGATTGGATAGTCAAAGTCTCTTGAATAGATCAAAAAGTTAAGTATTCGAATAAGGGGATAATTCCCGAAGGTTCGTATAAAGATGGATTCTTCTTCCATTATCAACACTAAATAGTGCTCATTTATATATTTTATGTTGTTATTAACACTATTTTCTGTAATTGAAAATTTTTAGAGAAGCTTTTTATAACCGTGTCGGTAAGGCAAGGAGGATGGAACAGGAACAATTGAAAGGCTTCATCGTCAAAAAATTGTTTCATCATGGGTACATAGGCGGAAAACATACTGATGTAGAAAATTTGAAAAAAGCCTGCCGAGCCATGTCAAGGGAGATGCGAAAGAAGCAGCAAAAGAGCTCATCAAGGAAGAAATTCTTGTTTTGAAACAAACCTCTTACGGCTTGCACGTGTCTTTAAATCAACATAAACGAGAAAAAATTCAAAAGTATCTCCAATGATTTGTGCATCTCCTGTTCTTCATCCAATCTTTCAATACTTTTCCGGATCTTTCAACCCATGCCCCGTGAGCACACAAACAACAGTCCCTTTCAAGTTCAGCTTTTTTGCGCCAGCATAAGATACTGCACCAGATGGCTCTACAAATAGTCCTTCCTTCCACGCGAGCTCTTCCCGCGCAGCGAGAATCTCACTGTCTTGAACATCAATGCAAAGCCCTCTTGTCTTTTGAAGTGCAGCAAGCGCCTTCATGCCATCCACGGGGTTGCCGCAGGCAATGGCAGATGCTAATGTTTGTGGCTGCTTGACAGGCGTTATCTTTTTCTGCCCTTTCTGGTAAGCATCAACCAGTGGCTTGCATCCGAAGGCTTGGACTGCAACAAGCTTCGGAATCGCCTGAAGTAATCCAAGAATCTTGAGTTCGTAGCACGCCTTGTATGTTGCAGAAAACAAGGTGGCATTTCCAACGGGAAGCACAATATAATCTGGAGAAGTCCAGTTCAGCTGGTCAATGATCTCGAACCCAACTGATTTTTCTCCCTCGCCACGATAGGCATAGTCTCCGGTAAGGTAAATATGTTTTTTCTTTCGCAGCTCTTTTGTTTTTGCAAGCGCATCTTCATATGTTCCATGGACGAGGTGTGTTTCTGCCCCCATCTGCTGGATTTGGGTGATCTTGTTTTTTGGAGAGAAAAAGGGAAGATAGATCGTGCAGCGCAAGCCTGCTCTTGCACAATATGACGCGACTGATGCTCCCATGTTGCCGGTTGTTGCGCAGGCAACTTCGGAAACACCAAGCTCGACAGCCTTGCTGATCTCGATCGTGCTTCCCCTGTCTTTGAACGATCCTGTTGGATTCATCCCCTCTATCTTAAAGAGCAGCCCTTTTTGTTTTTTGGATGGAAGAAGTGGTGTTCCTCCCTCCTGAAGCGTAACTCTGTTGCTAAGATCCTCGATGGGGTAGAGAAGGTTGTATTTCCAATGGCTTGGCTGCTCTTTGAAAAAAAGATCTTTGATCAATTTCTTTTTTATTCCCCCATAATCATATTCTATATCAACAGGGCTGCCGCATTCTTCACATTCATAAATAACAAGATGGGGAGAAAATTCCTTTTTACAGCTGACGCAGCGGATGCCTTTAGCGAACATTGGGTATTCTCTGCTTTGGTGTATTCTTTTTCTTCTTTGGTGTATTATTTTTCTTATTGCTTATCTATGTTTATCCATCTTTATCTATTCTTATCCTAATCTTATCTTTATCTATTCTTTTTTACGTACGTAGTTATTGCGTTGTCAAATAGCTCAACAGCAAGGTCAGCATGAGCTTTTGTCATCGTTAAAGGCGGTGAAAAGCGGATGCTATTTTTGCCACAGGACAATAAGAGAAGCCCTCTTTTTTGTGCCTCACAAAGAATCATGGAGAGGTCATTGTGGGGAAGCATTGCCTTTGTTCTCTGGTCTTTTACGAATTCAACCCCTATCATCAAGCCAATGCCACGAACATCTCCGATAATATCCTGCTTTTCCTGCACTTCCTCTAATCGTTTTTTGAGATATGTCCCAACCACGTTTGCATTCTCCCCGAGCTTGTGCTGCTTCATATACCGCAGGGCAGCAATTCCTCCAGCGCACGCGAGCAGGTTTCCGCCAAACGTGTTTGAGTGGCTTCCAGGGACCCAATCCATCACTTTTGAAGAGGAGATTGTTGCCCCGATAGGAACCCCCCCTCCAATTCCTTTTGCCATGCTGACGATATCTGGCTTTACCCCATGATTCTCGATGGCAAGAAACCTTCCTGTTCGATACGCACCAGCTTGCACTTCATCATCGCACAGCAATACGCTGTAATCGTTGCACAATTTCCTCACACCCTTAAAGAACCCTTTTGGTGGAACAATATACCCGCCTTCTCCTTGAATTGGCTCTGCCATGATTCCAGCAAGATTTCCCTTGCATGATTGCATTGTCTTTTCAAGCAGTGCCAAGGCCTCATTGCAGCATTCTGCTTCTGAAACCTCTCTTTTCTTCTCTCCTTTCTTTCTTGCCCCTATGTCTGTTCTCATTTTATTGTCAAGCCCCCACCGATAGGTATATGGGTAAGGGGTGTGCTTGACTGGAAGAAAGGGAGCGAAGCGTTCCCGCTGCACTGGTTTTGAATTGGTCATCGACAGGCTTCCCATGGTTCTTCCATGGAATGCGTTCTTGAACGCGATAAACCATTTCTTGTTGGAATGCCACCTGGCAAGCTTATACGCGCACTCGACTGATTCTGTGCCAGAATTAGACAGGAATACCTTGTGGAGGTCTTTGAAGGGGATGTTGCTGACGAGCTCCTCACAAAATCTTACCGGGAGCTCGGCATAAAAGTCTGGGAAGCCTGCATGAAGCCCTTTTGCTGCCTGCTGTTGAATCGCCCGTACCACCTCTGGATTGGTGTGGCCAACGTTCATGACAGCAATGCCAGCTGCGCAGTCAAGATATTTATTTCCATCAATGTCCCACAACCAGACATCTTTTGCTTTATGGTAAACAAACGGGTATTCCCGTGCATAGCTTGGAGAAACGACCTGCTTGTCTCGCCTGATGTATTCTAAAGACTGTTTTCCCGGAAGCGGGCAGCCGAATTCTGTTGTTCTCATGGTTCTCGTTCTGTCTAATTGCCTTGCTTTATTTTTTTTGCTTTGGTTTACTTCTTTTACACTCTTTTTCCTTTTACACTTTTTTTACTTCTTGCTTTTATTTTCGGTATCAATCTGTGCCTTCTGAAGCTTCCCACTGTAATCGATATAGGCTGTTTTTGTTTCTGAAAATTCATGAATGCCTTCAATGCCTGCCTCTCGGGCCCCATTGCCGGTTCCTTTGATGCCACCAAAGGGCAAGTGAACCTCTGCGCCAATCGTGCTGGAATTAATGTAGGTAATTCCTGCCTCGATATTCTCGATTGCGCGGAATGCTTGATTCACATTTTTTGTATAGAGCGCTGAACTAAGCCCATACTCGGTATTGTTGCACACGTGTATTGCTTCTTGGAGCGTACTAACTGGGATAATAGAAAGAACTGGACCGAAGATTTCTTCCCGAGCAATTCTCATGGAGGGAGTGACGTTGGTAAATATGGTCATGTCAAAGAAGTACCCTCTCTTACCTCCTTTCCCTGAGAGTGGTTTTCCCCCGCAAAGAAGCGTTGCACCTTCCTGTTGTCCAATCTTTACATAGCCAGCCACTTTTTCAAGTGCTTTTTCATTCACTAATGGCCCAACATCACAGGCCATTCCATCCCCGATTCGTAACCTCTTCAATTCTTTGAGAAGCATGGTCTCGACCTGTTTCTGGACTTTTTTATGAACAATAACTCTTGAGCACGCGGTACAGCGCTGGCCGGTGGTTCCGAATGCCCCCCATAACACTCCCTCAACAGCAAGCTCCAAGTCCGCATCATCCATGATAATGATCGCGTTCTTGCCGCCAGACTCAATTCCAACCTTTTTGATGCCTGCAATCTTCGTGACGTGTTCAGCTACTGCTTTTGAGCCAGTAAACGAAATAGCATGAACTCGCGGATCAGTAATGAGCGCGTCGCCAACCTCCTCCCCACTGCCAGTGATGAGATTGACTACCCCTTTTGGAACCCCTGCCTTATCAAGGATCTTCACGAGCTCAATCGCACACAGTGGAGTATCTGATGATGGCTTGAGAACAACAGCGTTGCCGCAAATCAGCGCAGGCATGAGCTTCCATGCAGGAATAGCAATAGGAAAATTCCATGGGGTAATCAAGGCAGCAACGCCAACCGGCCTCCGTATCGTCATGCAAAACTTGTTGGGAAGCTCTGACGTGGTGGTATACCCAAAAAGCCTTCGCCCTTCCCCAGCCATGTATTCAGCAATGTCAATGGCTTCTTGAATATCACCAAGCCCCTCTTTAAGCTGCTTTCCCATTTCTCGAGTAACCAGCCTTCCGAGCCGTTGCTTTTCCTGCTTCAGCAGTTCAGCAGCATGGAGAAGGATTTCTCCCCGTTTTGGTGCAGGAACCTTGCTCCAGTGCTTGTAAGCAGCTTGGGCAGCAGCTACTGCCTGCTGGACATCTCTTGCATTGCTTTTCTGGAATTTGCCAAGAATATCAGAAGGGTTTGCAGGATTTCTGCTTTCAAAAGTCTTGCCAGAAGATGAGGATAACCAGTTACCACCAATAAAATTATAGTACACCTTTGACATGGCCCACCTCTTCAGGGGAATCAAGCCAAGCCTGCTTTTTAAATATTGTGATGATGAACATGGTTAGGTTATTGTCTCAGTGGATTCACGATTGAAAAAGGGGTAAGGTACCTATAAATAAGCCATGTCCACGATAGAA